>JAMFRX010000231.1 GCA_026224995.1 Puia dinghuensis | reverse complement strand
GGCTATAATGAGGTGACCTCTGCGGGCGGCGATAACCGCCTTGTCACCAATGGCATCACCATCAAAGGACAGTCTGTCGCCGGTACGCTGGCCACGCAATCCATCGATCTTACGGCAGCTGCCGCTTCTCAGGCTGTCGACCTGCAATGGACGGCACAGGGATTTGCCGCCGGTACGGACTTCTATCTGCTGCGTTCCGCCGATGGAGTGAATTTCAGCAAGCTCGATGAGCTCACGGGTGGCGCGGACGCAGTTAATGGCGGAGCGGCCTTCTCCGGTTCCACGGCAGATAACGATGTACAGGCCGGGAATTGGTTCTATCGGATCGAGGCGCAGTCATCCGATGGCAGCATTTACTTCTCGTCAATAGCAGCGGTGACGCTTGCAGGCGTATCGTCGTCTGGCCAGGCTATCAGGGGCGTCGTTCCTACGGGGACTTCTGTGAGGGCGCTGTTGCATTTGCAACGCGCCGGCAATTACCAGCTGAGCATCCGGAGCATGGATGGAAAGGCGCTGTACCAGGAGGAGATGAATGGGCAGGCCGGAGATGCGGCTACGGACATTGCTTTCGGCACGCGGCCGCACGGTGTATATGTCCTGACCTTGATTGGTAATGGTGCGATGATCAGCAAGGAATTCGTTTATTAGGCAATCGGCCGGCGACTCGTTCCTGAACTGGGTGAATGGTAGACTTTAACTTTATTTATATTCCCCGAATACTTCTCTTAATGTATCGGCGATCTCGCCGAGCGTACATCGGCGTTCTGCCGCTTCCACTACTACGGGCATGATATTTTCGCCTGATGCGGCCTTGTCGTTGAGGTCCTGCAGCACGGAATCCACTCTTGCCGGGTCGCGTCTCCGGCGGAACGAGTCCAGCTTCTCTGTCTGGATCTGCCGGATGGAATCGTCGATCGGGGATACAGGAACGGCGTGCATGTGAGTAGCAGCGCTGCGGGCGATCTCTTCCTGGATAAATCCCTGTTCGATGGCGCTGACGCTGCCGCCCATGCGGTCTATTTGGCGGATGAGCTGCCAGGCTTCTTCTTCCAGTGAGTGGGTGCCGGGGTCGGCGGTGTCAGCTGTACCCGGCTCCTGCATGATCTGCGTCCACATGCGGATGCCTGTTTCTTCTAAACCGGGGCTAAACGAAAAAGATAAGCTCTTTCCAATGCTCGCGATGTCCAGACCTCTGGCTATGGCGGTTTGCACATATGCCTTGCCGTTACTAATGGTAATTGCCAGCTCCTGTACGGCGGAGCTTCCTGCGGCGCGGATAGGGCAGCCTGAGAGGGAAAGGGCATTCCAGCCAGGCAGCTCCTGGCTGCACCATTCCAGGACATCGGTGGCGATAAACAGGGAAGGCCCTGGCGGGTAGATATAGGCCCCGCGGACCGCATATTCCATGAGGATGTCGTTTTGTATCGTGCCGGTGAGCTTTTTCCAGTCGGCGCCCTGCTCTTTGGCCAGGGCGGCATAGAAGGCCAGGAGGATATAGGCGGTGGCGTTGCTATTTATGGATGGGGAGACGTCTTCCAGCCGGATGTCTTTGAAGAGGGTCTGCATGTCTTCCAGCGAGTTGACGGCGAGGCCCGTCCCGCCCGCTACTCCTTCCGATAGCGGATGGTCGCTGTCATGGCCGAGGCGGGTGGGAAGGTCGAAGCTGACCTCGAATTTATTCATTACATCAGCTTTTTGGCCTCATAGCTCAGGGCTTCCGACACGACATTCTGCAGGGAGGCTTTCGGATTTTGCACGAGCAGGTCCAGCAGGGCGCGGTTGAGGTCTGCGCCGGTGGCCTCTTCGGGCAGAAAGGAGCTCACCTGGTTGACGATAAGGAGATTTTGCTCCTTGTAGTCGCGGACGACGGTCCAGGCTTCGGTGCTGACATAGATCTGTTGGGTGATGTTGTGCTCGAACTCCTGGCGGATGCTGTGGGTCAGGAGCGATTGCATGTCCCGTACGGTGAGTCCGGGGGTATTCATCCGGGCGATGAGATTGGGCAGGGCGATACGGTCGGTCAGCAGGATCAGGCGTTCGTAGGCCTGGAGCTGTAGCTGACGGGAGGGAATGCTGCCGGCGGTGGCATCGGCGGCAGGCGCAAGGGGCTGCATGGTCTTTACATCTTTACGTTGTCTCAGGAACAGATAGACGAGCGCTGCGGCGACCAGCAGCGCAAAAATGATCGCGATAAGTAGATAGTTGGACTCCATGGGATAAAATTAAGTAAACGCGGCATGCGCCGCGTTTATTATTATTTCCTATCCTTCTTTATCATGCTTGGTATCCACCTTCCTGTAGGCCAGGGAGAAGATCAGCGGGAAGATCAGGAGTGAGAAGGTCGTCGCGAAGATCAGCCCCCCGATGACCACGCGCGCCAGCGGCCGCGAGCTCTCCGACCCGATACCCGTCGAGATGGCAGCCGGCAGCAACCCGATCGTCGCCATCAGCGCCGTCATGCACACCGGCCTCACAAGCTCGTGGACACCCAATTTAATGGAGGTATACAACGGGCTCTCGCTATGCTTGATCAGCTCGAGGTTGTGCTTGAAGGCCGTGATCAGCAGCACTCCCGTGAGGATACAGATGCCGAACAGGGCGATAAAGCCGATGCCGGCGGAGATGCTGAAGTTGGTGCCCGTGATGAGCAACGCCACGATACCGCCTACGACGGCCGTCGGCACGTTGAGGAAGACCAGACCCGCGTCTTTAAAGTTGCCGAACATCACGAATAGCAGCAGGAAGATCAGGAGCAGGCTGATGGGCACGACCTGCGCCAGCCGTTTGGACGCCCGCTGCTGGTTCTCGAAATCCCCCTGCCAGACCATGGAATAGCCTTTTTTGAGATGGACCACCTGGTCCACCTTCTGCTGGGCTTCGGCGATGGTGCTGCCCATATCCCTTCCCCGCACGGAGAACTTTACGGCTGAGTAGCGTTTGTTCTCATCGCGGAAGATCAGGCAGGGGCCCGTCTTCTGCGTGATGACCGCGATCTCGTGCACCGGGACCTTCGAACCGTTCTGCGTGGGCACCAGCAGGTTGCCGATGTCTTCCTGGGTAGTCCGGTATTGTTCGGGGAAACGGATACGGATATCGAATTTACGGATGCCTTCATAGAGCTGTGTCACGGCTTTGCCGCCGATGGCCATCTCGATAACGGCGTTCGCGTCGGCCGTGCTCACCCCATAGAGCGCCATCTTGTCCTGCTGGAGATCGATGTCGAGTTCAGGCTGACCGATGTTCCGGATGACCCCGAGGTCTTCGATCCCGCTGATCTTCTTTAAAATATTATCTACCGCGGTGCTCTGGTCCTCCATATATTCGAGGGAGTCGCCATAGATCTTCACGCAGATGGATCCTTTTACCCCGGATACGGCTTCTTCCACATTGTCCATGATCGGCTGGGAGAAGTTGAGCTCGGCGCCGGGGATGATGGACAGGGCCTTGCCCATCGTGTCGATCAGCTCTTCCTTGGTGATCTTGGGTTCCCATTCTTCCTCCGGATAGAGCGAAACGCCAAATTCGTTGTTATAGAAACCCGCGACGTCCGTGCCATCGTCAGGGCGTCCCGTCTGCGTCATGATCCGTCGTACCTGCGGGAATTTTATCATAATGGCCCGCATCTGCTCCGCTTTGGCCATCGAAGTATCGAGGGAGATACTGTAGGGTAGGGTGGCGCGAACCCAGATCGAGCCTTCGTTCAGCTCGGGCAGGAACTCCGTGCCCAGGAACTTGAACGCATAGAGGCCGATGATGATTCCCACGACGGAGACGATCAGGGCAAGGCGTTTATGCTTGAAATTGAAAGTAAAGACCGTCATCACGATCCTGGTCAGGAAATGGACGATCGGGTTGTGCTTTTCCCTGACATTCTTCCGCAGCAGCACGTTCACCAGCACGGGAACCAGGGTCAACGTGAAGATCAGGGCGCCCAGCAACGCAAACCCCAGCGTATAGGCCAGCGGCGAGAAGAGCTTGCCTTCCACTTTCTGGAACGAGAAGATCGGCAGCAGCGCGGTGATGATGATGACTTTCGTAAAGAAAATGGCCTTGGCCAGCTCGCCCCCCCGTTTGCGGATCAGCCCCAGCTTCGAGAGATGGTTAAAGCGCTCCATCCCCACCTCGTGCGCTCTTTTGTCGAGCAGGACGAACAGCCCCTCCACCATGATCACCGCCCCGTCGATGATGATCCCGAAGTCGATGGCCCCAAGCGACAGCAGATTGGCGCTCATCCCCATGTAGTTGAGACAGATAAACGAGAAGAGCAGCGACAGCGGGATGATGATGGAGACGATCAGCGTCGTCCGCCAGTTGAACATAAACAGCGAGACGATCAGCGTTACCAGCACGATGCCTTCCACCAGGTTATGTAAAACGGTATGTGTGGCGTATTTGATGAGGTCTTCGCGGTTGTAGAAGGGGATCATCTTGGTGTCGGCGGGCAGAATGCGTTCATTCAGCTCGGCCACTTTTGCCTTGATCCCCTGGATCACATGATCCGGGTTTTCCCCCTTGCGCATCAGCACGATGCCTTCCACCGCATCGGGATTGGAGCGCAGCCGCCGGTGCCCGGCCGAATCGATGGCATCGGTCCGACCCACTTCCCCGAGGCGGGGCAGGTTCGAGATCTTCACATCCGCCACGTCCTTGACCAGCACAGGGATGCCGTTGTTGTTCGTGACGATGATATTTTTGATCTCGTTGATATCGTTCAGCAGGCCGATGCCGCGCACCACGTAGGCCTGGGAGTTCTTCTTGATGATATCGCCGCCGATATTGATATTGCTCTTGCCTACGGCACTGTAGACATCCAGCGGAGTGATGCCCAGGTTATTCAGCACAAGCGGGTTGACCTGGATCTCATAAGTCTTGACCATGCCCCCAAAGCTCACGATATCCGCCACGCCGGGGACGGAGCGCAGCTCCCTGTCGACCACCCAGTCCTGCATCGTCTTCAGCTCGCGGGCATCGCGAAAATTGCTCTCGATCGTATAGCGGTAGACCTCACCGGTAGGCCCCGTCGGGGGCTGGACATCCGGATCGACGTTATCGGGAAGGTCGGCGCCGTGCAGGAGGTTGTTGACCTGCTGACGGGCATAAGTATCCTGGACATCATCGTCGAAGATGAGCTTGACCACGGAAAGACCGAAGATCGTGGTCGAGCGGAGGCTGGTCTTGCGCTGGACGGGGTTCATGGCCAGCTCGATCGGGATGGTCACGAACTTCTCCACCTCTTCCGCGCTGCGGCCAGGCCATTGGGTGATGATGGTGATCTCGGTATTAGTGACGTCCGGGAAGGCCTCGATCGGCATATTCTTGAACGTGATGACCCCGTATACCACCAGCAAAGCCGTGGCAAAGAAGACGAAATATTTGTTTTTAAGGGAAAAGGCCAGTATGCCTTTAAAGACTTTATTCATTCAGAAAGGGAGTATTTTGCAAGCAAGTTAATCAAAAGTTAATCGCCTGTTAAGTGACGGGCGAATTTAAGTGATATTTAATACGGGCCTCCCGCCATTAACAATTCAATAGTAAAATACATGGAAGTCTACCCCATCCTCTTCATTCCATTCCAGGGTGGGGGACGGGGTCTTAAACGTCCTGTTGGTCTTTAGCAGGGTGGCCGAGAGGGGGGAGAGGCCGTCGATGCGGTAGAGATCGGTGTCGAAGGAGAAATAGAACTGGCGATAACGGTCGAAATGGGGGATCGGCTTGCCGTCGATCTCGGTGGGGTTTTGCGAGGCGCCGATCATCCCTTCCGCGCCATACCCGGCGGAAACATTCAGCCATTGCGGAAAATGGGCGGAGGCCGGCAGAAAGGAGGCGATATTGAAGGAGAGCCAGTAGGTCTGACCGTTGTAGTCCTTTAGCATACGCTCGGGGAGGTTGCTGCCCAGCTCGTTCGGGTGGTAGGCGGGGAAGATGGTGCCGTGATAGGAATATTTAAGCCCCATCCGCTGCTCGCCCCAGAGCAGCTGCTGCCCTTCGTAGAGCAGGCAGCCGGCGAGATTCGCAAGCATATCGCCCGGGGAGAAGCCCCATTTCGTGGAATGACCGTCCAGGATCTCGATCATGCTCATAAACCCAAGGGCCGTTGCGGTGCCGATAAGGGAGGCGGTGCCTTTCCGGACGCCTCCCCAGCGGAGGACATCGCCCTGGATCGCCGCGATATTATAGGCCGTCGTCGCATGCCCCACCTTGTCCATATTCAGCCATTCGCTGTTGTCGTTGAAGAGATGGAACTTGCTATGCGGAAATTTCTTATACCAGAGATAGTTGAGACCGAAGGTGGCGATGGTGCCGATGGCGGATTCGACGAAGATCGTTCCGTTCACGCGGCCGGGATTGTAGTGGTCGGACGGTTTGAAGAACTCCTGCGCCTGGATAGACGATAGGAATAGTAGAAGGGTGGTCAGCGACAGGCAATATTTTTTCAATTGCATGGACGAAAGATAAAACAAAAAAGCGCCGCCTTCAAATCAAAATAGGCGACGCTTTTTTTTATTGCACGGGTTCAGCGTGCTTGGTATCTACATTTCGATAAGCCCAGGCGAAGATCAGTGGGAAGACCAGCAGCGAGAAGATCATCGCGCAGAGGATACCGCCGATCACCACACGGGCGAGGGGCCGCGAGCTTTCCGAGCCGATCCCATGGGAGACGGCCGCCGGGAAGAGGCCGATCGCCGCCATCAGCGCCGTCATCATAACCGGGCGGATACGGGAGTTGACTCCCAATTTTATCGCGGTATACAGCGTATTGTTCTGGTTGCGCATGTGCTCAAGATTATGTTTGAACACGGTGATGAGCAGCACGCCGTCCTGGATACAGATGCCGAAGAGCGCTATGAAGCCGATCCCCGCGGAGATGCTGAAGTTCGTTCCCGTCAGGTGCAGGGCGATGACGCCGCCCACGATGGCGAAGGGAACGTTGAGGAAGACCAGCCCGGCGTCTTTCAGGTTGCCGAACATCACGAACAGCAGGATAAAGATCAGCAGCAGGCTGATGGGCACGACTTCTTCCAGCCGCTTGGTAGCGCGCTGCTGGTTCTCGAAATCGCCCTGCCAGACCATCGAATAGCCTTTTTTGAGGGTGATCTGCTTGTCGACCTTGGCCTGCGCCTCCGCGATGACGCTGCCCATGTCGCGGCCGCGGACGGAGAACTTGAGCGCGGAATAGCGTTCGTTGTCGTCGCGGAAGATGAGGCAGGGGCCCGTCTTTGGCGTGATCCTGGCGATCTCGTGCAGGGCTACCTTGGAGCCGTTCTGCGAAGGGACGAGGAGGTTGCCGATATCGTCCACGGTCCTGCGGTATTGTTCCGGGTAGCGGACCCGGATATCGAATTGCTTGATACCTTCGTAGAGGGTGCTGGCCGCCTTGCCGCCGATGGCCATCTCGATCACCGCATTGGCGTCGGCCGTGGCGACCCCATAGAGCGCCATGCGCTGCTGGTCGAGGTCGATGTCCAGCTCGGGCTGGCCGATATTGCGGATGACGCCGAGGTCTTCGATGCCGCGCACCGTCTTCAGGATATCGTCCACCTGCTGCACCTTCTGTTCCATATAGTCCAGCGAGTCGCCAAACACCTTCACGCAGATCGACCCTTTTACCCCCGACACCGCCTCTTCGATATTATCGCTGATGGGCTGGGAGAAGTTGAGATCGATGCCGGGGAGGACCGACAGCCGTTTGTTCATGGAGTCGATGAGCTCGTCTTTGGTGATATGAGGTTTCCACTCTTCCTCGGGGGAGAGGATGATGTCGAATTCGTTGTTATAGAAACCGGTGACATCCGTGCCATCATCGGGCCGGCCGGTCTGGGAGGCGATGGTCTTCACCTGGGGGAATTCCATCACGATCTTTCGCACCTGGCGGGCTACTCCCACGGACTCGTCCAGCGATGCGCTATAGGGCAGCTGGGCCCGCAGCCAGATGGCCCCTTCGTCGAGCTCCGGCAGGAACTCAGTACCCAGCAGGCTGAAGGCGTAGAAGCCGACACCGATGATCAGGAAAGAGATAGCGATCGTAGTTTTCTTATGCTTCCAGTGGAATACAAAGCCGCGGACCATCAGCCCCGTGAGGAAGTGGACCACCGGGTTATGCTTCTCATGGACATTCTTCCGCAGCAAGGCATTGATGAGCACCGGGACAAGCGTCAGGGTGGTGATCAACGCTCCCAGCAGGGCAAAGCCAAGCGTATAGGCCAGGGGCGAGAAGAGCTTGCCTTCCACCTTCTGGAAGGCGAAGATGGGCATCAGGCCGGTGATGATGATGAGCTTGGCGAAGAAGATGGCCTTGCCCAGCTGGGCCCCGTTCTTCTTGATAAGTCCCATCTTGGCCATCTTGTTAAAGCGATCCATGCCCACGTCGCGGGCCTGTTGGTCCAGGATCACGAACATCCCTTCCACCATCACCACCGCTCCATCGATGATGATCCCAAAGTCCACGGCGCCCAGTGAGAGCAGGTTGGCGCTCATGCCCATGAGATGGAGACAGATAAAGGCAAAGAGCAGGGACAGGGGGATGATGATCGAGACGATCAGCGTCGTCCGCCAGTTGAACATGAAGATCGAGACCAGGATCGTCACCAGCAGGATGCCCTCCACGAGATTGTGCAGGACCGTATGCGAGGCGTAATGGATGAGGTTCTCGCGGTCATAGTAGGGGACGATCCTGGTGTCTTTTGGCAGGACCTGGTCGTTCAGCTTGTCGATCCTCTTTTTCACGGCCTGGACTACCTGCGTGGGGTTCTCCCCCTTGCGCATGATGATGATGGCTTCCACGACATCGTCCTGGTCCTGTATCGTCGTATGGCCGGCCGAATCTACAACCTGGTCGGCTCTGCCTACATGCCCCAGACGGGGCAGGTTGCTGATCTGCACATCCGCCACATCCTTTACGAGGACGGGGATATCGT
>JAMFRX010000230.1 GCA_026224995.1 Puia dinghuensis | reverse complement strand
TATCGTCGCCAAGCCCAAGGGCAAACGGCCTTCGTCCATCAGTCAGCTGAGTGGGGGAGAGAAGACCCTTACGGCGACGGCTTTATTGTTCTCTATCTACCTGATCAAGCCCGCGCCCTTTTGTATCCTGGATGAGGTAGATGCGCCGTTGGATGATGCCAACGTCGGGAAGTTCACCAATATGATCCGGCAGTTCAGCGCGAACTCGCAGTTTATCATCGTCACGCATAATAAAATGACGATGAGCACGGTGGATGTGATCTATGGGGTGACGATGCAGGAGCCGGGGGTTAGTAAGCTGGTGCCGGTGGATTTCAGGGGGCTGAATTAGTCCCGGACCAGCCTGGAATGCTGTTTGGCTGGCTGCATACTAAGCGACCCGCACTTTTCTTTTCGGAAGCTCTACCTTGAAATTAACCTTGGCCTGAAGGGCATTGAATACTTTTATAACGGTATCGAACCGGGCGTTCGTGAAATTATTCTCCAACTTGGATATTTGGGCTTTTTGCACACCCACTAATTTTCCCAATTGTTCCTGTGTAAGGTTATGATAGAGCCTTGCCTCTTTGATGGCATAGCCGAGCAGGTCGAGCCGGAGCTCTTGCTCGAAGGTTTCCCTGCGGTCGGTATCCGGTTTGCCGATGTGGGTGTCGATCATTGTTTCGAGGGAAACAGTCTGGAGTTTTTTGGTGGGCATATGATAGGTTATTGTTGTTGATAATATTGATTTCTGATGCGTTCCGCTTTTTCCAGGTCGGCCGGAGGGGTCTTGCCTGTTTTCTTGATCAGGCCATGGGTCGCGATGACCATTGTATTCTTCCCTTTCCTTTTATCCCAAAATGCGAAGAGCCTAAGATACGTTTGATTGTAAAAAGTTCTGAATTCCCAGATAGTTGCGGTCAATTTTTTAAAGAGCTCGGGGTCATTGACGAACTGGGCCTTGCGGATATTGAAGTAGATCTTTTCCTGCGATTTTGTATCTAATCCATTCATGAAGTCCACGGCATCCGGGAGGAATTCCACCTCGAATTTCTTTTCCATACGAAAGGGTTATACCAACAAAGGTACAATAAGTTTCCTTTAAAGGAAACTTATTTTTTTAGGCTTTTTGGAAAGGCCTATAGCCTAACGTACCAGCTTCGCCACCCGGCCATTGGACCCCGCGAGGAAGACCGCCTTTCCCTTTTTAGCAACCCGGCAGGCATGGAAGCCCGTCGCGGAGACGAGCCGCCAGTTCATGCCGTCATCGTCGGAGACGTCCACACCGGAAGTGCCGCAGCATAGCACAAAGTTCCCGCCGATGAATTCCACGCAGCTCCTATAGCCGTGCGGCGGAGTGGTGGGGCGGGTCCAGGTCTTGCCGCCGTCGGTGGTGAGAAAGCAATTTTTTTCCTGTATGGTATCTTTGGCGAAGTCGCCGCCGACGACGATGAGGTGTTGGCCGCCGTGGTATTTGTTGTGATCTTTCACGGCGACGGAATTGGCGCCGGTGCTCGTAGTGCCTTGCAGGATGGGCAGGTCGATGGCTTGGTTGCGGATGAACAGGCGGGAGCGGGGGCCGCCGCTGACGAAGCACGCTTCGTCACGGTCCAGGGGGCGGACATTGGTGCCGCTGCTTGCGAAGCAGCCTTCTCCGGGTGCGGCCTCAGGTCGTTGTAGCGTGGAATCCTGCCAGCTGTCGCCGCCGTTGAAGGTGCGGGCGACAAAGAACCGGCCGTTCACGGGGTCGCCGACGACGATGCCGCTATTGCTATTCCAGAACTCCATGGCATCCATGAACATTCCAGCCGTTTTATTCTCATATACCAGCTTCCAGGTCTTGCCGCCGTCGGTGGTCTTGAGGATATCGGCCGGTTCGGCGATGGCCATAATGAGGGCCGTTTTATCATCGAAGCCTTCTACATCGCGGAAATCCCGTTTTTCATAGCCCGGGACGGTGATCCAGCTCCAGGTTTGGCCCCCGTCGAGGCTCTTGCCTACGGTGCCGCTGCTGCCGCTGACCCAGATGATCTTGTCGCTGACTACGCAGAGCCCGCGTAGGGAGGTCTTGGTGCCGCTGGTGAGGAGCTCGACATGTGGACCTGTAGCCGGAGACTGCCCCAGGGCCGCCGGGTCTCTTTCCCCCTGTTGGGCAAAGGAGGGCAAGGTAAGTGTAGCGAAAAAGCAACACAATAAGGTTTTCAGCCGTCTGAAAAGGGGGCTGGCATAGCCATCAGTAAGGAAACTGTTCATACCTGAAAAGTAGCACAATATTGGTAACCATGAAGCTATGCCTAGACTTTTTGCTGTCCTGATTTGCTGCTGCTGGTCGTTTCATGTGTTGGCCCAAAATCCGACGGGGACCCTGGTTCCACCCGATAAGTTGGTCGAGGACACAACCGGGAAGAGGGATATCATTGGGGTAGGGATAAAGCTCCTGCACCTTCATATCAAGAAGAAGCCCAAGGTCAAAGGGGAAAGGATCTATTATTCCATTATTCCCCTGGGGACTTCCGTTCCGGGCGGCGGTGAGGCGCTGATCACGTCTACAAATGCGGCATTTGTCCTGGGCGATGACCCCCAGCATACCTTTCTCTCCAACGTGACCTTTTCGCCCAGCACCAACCTGAAAGGGGAGTTTAACATGCCTTTCAGGTCGAATATCTGGTCGCCAGGTAACAAATGGAACTTTGGTGGCGATTACCGGCTGACCATCTATCCCCAGTATACCTGGGGTTTGGGCGGGAATACGGCACCCAGCAATAAGATCCTGCTGCGATATAGCTATATCCGGCTATATCAGAACGCTTTGAGACGTATAAGCAATAAACCTTATCTGTTTGCCGGTATTGGCTATAACATGGACTATCACATCAATATACGTCCGGACATCGACAGCATCAGCATAGCGAAATTCACCGGGTATAAATATGGGACGAACAACCACGGCAATTCGTTCTCCAGCGGTCTGACGTTTAACCTGTTATATGATTCCCGAAACAATGAGATCAACCCTTTGCCAGGCTGGTATTACAATATCGTCTTCAGGGCGAATCCAAAGCTGCTGGGAAGTGACAACAACTGGTATTCGCTCTACCTGGATGCGCGGAAATACATCAGCTTCAACCCGAATCGTCAGAATGTGCTGGCGTTCTGGTCCTATTTATGGACGACGATGGGCACGAGCTCGCCCTATCTCGACCTGCCGGCCATCACCTGGGATGCGAACCAGCGGAGCGGGCGGGGATTCTATCCCAGCAGGTATACGGGCAAAACGCTCTTCGACTTCGAGACAGAGTACCGGCGGTCTATAACGCATGACGAACTGTTGGGGTTCGTGGTGTTTGGTAGCTTGAACTCGGTAACGGAGCCGCATACCAGCAATTTCGCTTATGTACATGCGGCTGCGGGGGCGGGCTTGCGGATCAAGTTCAATAAACATTCCGGTACTAATTTCGGGACCGACTTCGCGGCGAGCAAGGGGTATAAGGCGGTTTACTTTAGCTTGGGTGAAGCGTTCTAGTTTTTTATTTCCCGACAATTTTCTTTCGGTGTACATTTCCCCAATCTGTCAGATTGCTAATGATGGTTTGTAGCGTATTGCCGTGTTCCGTAAGTTCGTATTGAACCGTTATGGGTTGTGTATCATAAACGGTTCGTTTTACCAACTGGTTTATCTCTAATTCCTTTAATTCTTTGCTCAACATTCTGTTGGAAATTCCTTCTATATCATTCAAAATATCGGAAAATCGCCTCTTACCGTAACAGCAAATAGACGAAATAATAGGAATTTTCCATTTCCCATTCAACACGTCCATTGAATCCTGAACGGCTCTCATTCTTTTCTTTTGTTCCTGTTGGAACTCTTCTATTTTACACCCCATAAAGTTACTTGGTTACACCGATGTTACTGTTATTATTCAGTACAAAGTTACTAAGAATAACGATAGTAGTCTACCTTTGTCGCTCACTCTTTGAAAAAGAAATAATGAGTAGATTAAAAAACAAAGTAGCAGTTATTACAGGTGGTAATAGTGGCATTGGGTTTGGCATTGCCCAAGCATTTAAAAATGAAGGTGCTAAAGGAGCTATTGTCGGAAGAAATCAGAAAACTTTAGAGAGTTCTGTGGCTCAACTTGGCGGTAATTTTATAGCAATAAATGCCGATGTAACCAACGTTGCCGACCTGGAGCGAGT
>JAMFRX010000229.1 GCA_026224995.1 Puia dinghuensis | reverse complement strand
ATGCCGATGGGGATGTTGACATAAAACACCGACTCCCAGCCAAAGTAATGGGTGAGCACGCCACCCAGGGTTGGGCCCAGGGCAGGCCCCATGACGTTACCGATGCCCCACCAGCCGACGGCATTGCCGCGTCGTTCGGGCGGGAAGTTTTCGCTCAGGATGGCCAGGGAGGTGGGCGAGATGGCGCCGCCGCCGGTGGCCTGGATGACCCGGGCGATCACGAGCATGGTGAGGCTGGAGGAAAGGCTGCACAGCAGCGAGCACAGGGTGAATACGGTTACCGCGCAGATAAACAGGTAGAAGAAGCCGATATGGCTTTTCAACCAGCTGATCAGCGGGATGAAGAGGCTGAAAGAGATCATATAGGCGGTGATCACCCACTCCACCTGGTCGAGGTCGACCTTGAACTGCTGGCGGATGACGGGCAGCGAGATATTGACGATGCTGCTGTCGATGGCGGCCATTGAGGTGCCTAACATAAGCGTGATCAGGACGAGAGAAGCATTCTTCATACGTGGAAAACTGTATGAGACGAAGATACTCAATTATCGTACCCGATGGGGGAAGGGGTCAGGCCCGCTGTAAATGCAGGGCCCATTTGCGCAGCTTCCCCAACAATTCCTCTACTTTCACCGGCTTGCCGATGTAGTCGTTCATCCCCGCGTTCAGACATTCCTCTTCGTCGCCTTCCATGGTATTGGCCGTGAGCGCGATGATCACGGGCTGGACAGCAGGTCCCGCCTGACGGATGAGGCGGGTTGCTTCTATTCCATCCATTTCCGGCATTTGAAGGTCCATGAAGACGATGTCGAAATCTTTGCTGTGAACGGCTTCTACGGCCTGCCGGCCATTGGCCACGAGCGTGGGGCTATAGCCCAGCTTCTGCAGGAGGAAGAGGATCACCTGCTGGTTGATCTCATTGTCTTCTGCAACGAGGATATCGAGCGGGAAGGTGGTGGAGAGCTCTTCGGGGAGTCGCGGCGGCGCCTGGCGGCCATCGCTTGTGGTCCTTCCCTGGCGCTGCAGCCCTGCCAGGATATGCCTGTAGAGCAGCTGCTGCTTGATGGGCTTGGTCATCACGGCGCTGAAGAGCTGGGTGTGGTTCTTTTTGTATTCGTCGCCCACCGAGCTGAGCAGGATGATGGGGATATGCGGATAGTGTTCGCGAACGGACTGAGAGAGGCGGATGCCATCCATGAAAGGCATTTGCATGTCCGTGAGGACGAGGTCGAACCTGCTGTCCCCGGTGAGGATATTCAGTGCTTCCACCCCGGATGCGGCCAGGACCGGCTTTAGGTTCCAATATTCCATCTGCGTCTTCAGGATGGTGCGGTTGGTGAGATTGTCGTCTATGATGAGGACTTTTTTCCCGGCATGGCCGGACAGGCCGTCTGCAGGGATGGCCGGATGCTTGTTGACGCCGGCACGTGTCCGGATCGTGAAAGAGAATGTGGAGCCCTTACCGGGCTGGCTTTGTACGGTGATCGTACCTCCCATGAGCCGGACCAGCTGTTCGGAGATCGCGAGGCCCAGTCCCGTGCCGCCATATTTGCGGGTAGTCGAAGAGTCCACCTGCGAAAAAGCCTTGAAGAGGCGCTCCTGCTTTTCGGCCGGGATGCCGATGCCGGTGTCCCGTACTTCGAAGCCGAGTGTCAGTAAGCCGTCGGCGGAGGTCTCCGCTACGCGCACCCCGATGAAGATCTCCCCCTGTTCGGTGAACTTCATCGCGTTGCCGACCAGGTTGGTAAGGATCTGGCGCAAGCGGAGGTCGTCCCCCCGGATATAGGAAGGGATATCCCTTTCCACCTGATTGAGCAATTCGATGCCGGACTTTGCGGCGCGGGCGCCGAAGATGTCCAGGATATGTTCGATGCTGCTCTGCAGCTCGAAGTCTTCTTCTTCCAGCTCCATGCTGCCGGACTCGATCTTGGAAAAGTCGAGGATATCGTTGATGACGCCAAGCAGGGTCTCGCCGCAGGCGGCTATCGTTTCGGTGTAGGCGCGCTGCTGTTCGTTGAGCGGTGTCCCGACCAGCAGGGAAGACATGCCGATGACCCCATTCATGGGCGTACGGATCTCATGGCTCATGGTCGCGAGGAAAATGCTTTTCGCCTTGTTGGCCCGCTCGGCTTCTGCTCTTGCCTTTTCCGCATTACGAAAGGCTGTTTCCAGCTCGTCCGCATTGCGCTTACGTTCCGACAGCACGGAGGCTTCCCGCTGCAGGGCGGCCATCTTTACGGTCTGGGCGACCTGGACCTCTTCGGACTTCCTGAGCTGGTAGGCCCAGAGCCCGCAGATGAACACGATCACGGCCGTCAGCAGGATATGGATGACAAAGGTCTGGAGATTGAGGTAGTCGGTCTGCGTGAAATAGATCGTGGAATCACCGCGGTACTGCAGGTAGTTGAAGACGCTGTGATGGGCGACGACGAAGAGCAGCAAGGGGATCTGCAGCTTCCAGTTCTGATAGGTAATGAGGATGGCGCATCCAATGAAGGCAAAAAAATGCATTTCGAACAGACCATGGAGCTGATAGATATATTGCGCCATAAATAAGGCCAGCACGACACTCAGCACATACTGGTATAGTTCGGATCCTGGCAGGAGGAGCTTCACGGAGTAGTACGCGACGAGCGAAAGTCCACCCACGCCAAAGGCGATACCCCAGGTGTCGTAATAGCCGGCCAGCAGCAGCCCGACCACGAAGAAGCCAAGGAGGAAATAGTTTATCAGGCGGTCGGACCTTCTTTTTACCAGCGCGCGGAAGTAATCGGTTTGCGCTT
>JAMFRX010000228.1 GCA_026224995.1 Puia dinghuensis | reverse complement strand
GGACCCGCGGATAGGGGGAAGCGAGAAAGACAATGCCGTAATCTTTTGCAAGGATGGGACAGGCTACTCGGAGTTTGCGCATAAGAGCAGGAACGGCAATCCCGACAGTCTTCCTTTTACGTGGTCCTTCCAAAATGACAGCACGATCTATTTCCAGGATCAATATTACAAGGTAAGAGTGCTATCGCCGCAGCGACTGGAGATCTATGCGGATCAGCAGCTGGGTGGGGTGAACACGCGGTATACCATTATCCTCAGGCATTAAAATCACACCTTTTTAAGACAGGTATTTCCCCACGATTGGCATCCTTCTGCCTACGCCGAAGGCTTTGCTGCTTACCCGGATGATGGGGCAGAATTGATTCCTTTTGTATTCGCTGGTATTGACGAGGCGCAGGATGCGTCTGACCAGGGCTTCATCGATGCCCATGGCGACGATGGCTTTAGGTCCCTGCCGCCTTTCAATATATTGATAAAGAACTTTGTCCAGGATATCATATTCGGGAAGGCTGTCGCTGTCTTTTTGTCCGGGCCGGAGCTCGGCCGAGGGCGCTTTGACGAGGATGTTCGCCGGGATGAGCTCGCTTTCTTTGTTGATGTCGCGGGCGAGCGCATAGACCTGTCCTTTATACACGTCGCCCAGGACGCTTAGGCCGCCGGCCATATCGCCATATAGGGTGCCATAGCCTGTGGATAGCTCGCTCTTGTTGGAGGTGTTGAGCATGATATAGCCGAATTTGTTGGCGAGGCCCATGACGATGTTCCCGCGGGTGCGGCTTTGGAGGTTCTCTTCGGCGAGACCGAATGGGAGATCTTTAAAAACGGGTTGTAATGTATGGATGAGCGCATCGTAGACTTCCCGGATAGGAATGATGTCATAGGGGTTGCCGAGGTTGCGGGACAGCTGTTCCGCGTCGCTGACGGAGTGTGCCGAAGAATAAGTCGAGGGCAGCAGGACAGCGCGAACGTTATCTGGTCCGAGGGCTTCGCAAGCCAGCGCGAGGGTCACGGCGCTATCGATGCCGCCGCTGCTGGCGATGATAGCTTTGGTAAAGCCCATCTTGGAAAAATAATCTTTGATGCCGAGGAGGAGTGCCCGGCGGATCTGGTGAATGTTGCGATCATCGGTGAGGTATTGCAGGACCTGGTCGGGGTCGTTTTGTTTTGAGACGCGCATGTCCTTGTCGAAGGTCGATCCCGGCTGGGCGATAGGGTGAGGAGCGGCATGCTGGCTTTCTTCGGAGCTGTAGCTGGTGGCGAAGGACAGGCCGGGGAGGAGCTCTTCGAAGAGTGGCGGAACGGGATGGGGCAGCTCGACCACGGCGAAATCTTCTTCAAAATAATTGAGCTCTTTTACCAGGTTGCCTGCCGCATCGTATACGACGCTTCCGCCGTCGAAAACGATCTCCGTCTGGGAGCCGACGGCATTGCAGTAATACAGGGGCAGGTGATACTTGAGCACGTTCTGCCGGACGACCTCTTTACGGTCTGCGTCGTGATCGTAGTCGAAGGGAGATGCGGAGATATTGATCATGAGGTCGGGATGCTGCCGGATAAGCTCATCCATGGGGCAGATCCTGTACAGGGGGTTGTCGCCGAGGTTCCAGATATCCTCGCAGATGGTGAGGGCGATCTTTTTGCCTTTGAAAAGAATGACTTTCCGCTCGTAGCCCGGTTCGAAATAACGGTATTCGTCGAAGACATCGTAATTGGGCAGACAGGTTTTGTGCGTTACATTTTTTATCTCTTTCTCGTAGAGTAGCCAGGCGGCGTTGAAGAGGTCCTTACCTTCGCGAACCGGGTTGCGTGCAGGGCCGCCGACGATAACGCCGATGGTATCGGCATGTTCGCGAATGCGGTCGATAGCGGCATAGGATTGCGCGATAAAATCGTCGAACTCCAGGAAATCCCGTGGGGGGTAGCCACACACGGACAGCTCGGAGAAGATGACGAGATCGGCGCCGGCGGCTTTAGCCTGGTCGATGCCTATTAGTATCTTCCGGGTGTTGTCCTCGAAGTTTCCTACATGATAATTCTGCTGGGCGATTGCGATCTTCATGGTGTAAAGTTAAAACTAAAATTTGTACCTATATTTGGTTATGGCTTTCAATGAACGACTGGCTAGCCGGATAAGGGAGGCCCTGGCCGCTTTGCCGGATGTGGAAGAGAAGAAGATGTTCCATGGCATTTGCTTCATGGTCAATGGGAAGATGTGCCTCTGCGTACGGCTGGATGACATGCTATGCCGCATCGGGCCGCACAAATACGGCGAGTCGCTGGAGATGAGCTATTGCCGGCCGATGATCCACAATGGGCGGACGATGACGGGGTTTGTTTTCGTGAGCGAGGAGGGCATCCGCAGGAAAAAAGATTTCGACTATTGGGTAAAGCTTTCGCTGGAGTTCAATAAGGAAGCCAAGGCAACAAAAAAAGCCGCTAAAAAAAAGAAATGAGCATTTATGGTACCCCGGGCGCTTTTCTGCGCCGTAACTACGGCTATGCCGGCATGATCCTTCTGTCTGTTGTTCTCTTTGCAGCCTGTCATTCCAAAGACGCAAGGCCTGATGTATCGGGCATCAATGTAGGCGAAGTGCATATCGAGCGGTTCGATACGGCTTTTTTTACACTGGATTCGAATCATATAGCGCCGGGGCTATTCCAGCTGAATCAGCGCTATCCTTATTTTACGCAGGATTTTGTAGGCAATATATTGGGGGCGGGCCCGATGTCCGATACGAGCCATGTAGCTTTTGCCGCCGCCAGGCAGTTCCTGGTCAGCTATCTGCCCATTCGGGATTCGCTGTCGCGGAAGTACCAGGATCTTAGCTGGCTGGAGAAGGAGCTGAAGCAGCAGCTGCGGTATGTCAAATATTATTTCCCGCAATATCGTCTTCCGCCCAAGTATGTGGCTTTTATAGGTCCCTTTGATGGTCCTGGCGTGGCCCTGACCGCTTATACGCTGGCCATCGGGCTGCAGTCCTATGCCGGCAAGAATTTTACTTTCTATCTTACCGGGAAGGGGCAGGACCTTTATCCGCAATACATCTCCAGGCGATTCGAGCCGGAGTATATCACGGCTAACTGTATCAGCGCTATTGCGGAAGATATTTTCCCAGACAGCAGCGATGGCAGGCCGATGATCGAACAAATGGTCACCAAGGGCAAGTATCTATGGCTGAGGGAGAAGCTATTGCCGGATGCGCCGGACAGCATTTATTCCGGGTATACGAAGTCTCAGCTCGACTGGTGCAGCGGCAATGAGGCGGCTGTCTGGAATTTTTTCTTACAAGGCACGGACCTGTATACTGTGGACCCTGATATCATCAAGAATTACATAGGAGAAGGCCCCAAGACCCTTGGGATGCCCGATGCGGCGCCCGGGAATATCGGCGCCTGGGTGGGATGGCAGATCGTGAAGAAGTATGTGAGAGATCATAGTGGAGTTACGCCCGGGGTGCTGATGCAGGTGCCGGCGAGGTTATTGTTCGAGGAGTCGAAGTACAAACCGAGATAGGAGGGTCAGGCTGGGATCTTTTCCTTCAGGAGCTTGCGGGCGGCCTGGATCTCGATGATGTCCCTGAAGGCATCTTTTGGGATCATGAAGAAGGCGCGTGCGTTGAAATAGATGTGGAAGAAGTAGATCGTTTCTTTGAACCCGCTGAAGTCCTGCCATTGCCAGAGCTGGCTTCCTTTTTTGGTTTCCAGCAGGACGCCGCGATCTTCCAGGGTGAGGATAAACGTATCCTGGAAGGTGGCAGACTTCTTATAAATGCTAAGGGGCAGGAGGCGGCGTACGGAGATCCAGAGGCAGAACCAGAGCACGGAAAAGATGAGGAAGGGAAGAGCCTGGATCTTTTTGAGGAAGAACAAGATGGCGGAGAGGATGGCGAATACGTTGATCACAATAACCATGATCCTGATCTCCGGTCTGCCGAAAAAATGGCCACGTAATCCATCCAGCACTTGTTTTTTGTTGTACCCAAATGAAATAGTCATCCTCGCCGCTTTGTTTTTAGTTACCGGGTAAAAATAAGGAAAAAAAATTGCCCTGTATCCGCTTACAGGCGGGCACAGGGCAAAAAACGATTTGGCGGTGGGGTATTAACGCATGTCCCTACAGTGACTGTAGTGGTGGCTAGCGGCCTCACCAGGGGTAACGCTGCGGCTGCAAGAGAACAATAAGCTACTGGAAAGAATTGCGATTAGGATCAAGAGAAGTTTCATGTTTTTCAAGTTGGGTTATGGATTAAGTATAAACGATACAAAGCTATAAATAGTATCCGTAAGATACTGCGCCAGCGCGGCAGTAAATAACCGTTAATATACAGCTGATGGGGGAAGAGGACAAAAAGAACCCCCGGGAGGAGGCATCGACATCCTCCCGGGGGTGCGTATCTAGCTGCATCCCATGCTGTTGCCGCAGTTTAGGCATTTGTAGCAGGTTCCGCTGCGGATGGTGATGTGGCCGCAGGTATTGCAAGCCGGGGCGTCGCTTTGCATGCTCCTGGCGGCGGCGTTCATGGCTTCAAGGCCGCTTTCCGAACGGGCCATAGGGGCAGAAGCGGTAGCCCTGGACGTTTTAGCGGCCTGGGGCTGAACATTACCAGTTGCGGGGCTGCCGCCGGTTTTCCCGACGATCCGGACGTCGCTGAGCTCAGGAGTATCGGGAGAGCCGGGCAGGTCCCAAGCGTCGGCGCCGGTGTTGGCGACTTCCGGCTTGTCGAGGACATGCACAAGGTCGGTGCGGCCCAGGTATTCATAGGCCAGCGACCGGAAGATAAAGTCGACAATGGAGGTGGTGCTCTTGATATTGGGGTGGTCGACCATGCCGCTTGGCTCGAAGCGGGTGAAGACGAACTTTTCGACAAATTCTTCCAGGGGTACACCGTATTGCAGGCCGATGGAGATGGCGATGGCAAAGCAGTTGGACATGCTGCGCATGGTCGCGCCCTCCTTAGCCATATCGATGAAGATCTCGCCGACGGTGCCATCGCTGTATTCGCCGGTGCGCAGGAAGATAGCCTGGCCGTTGATCTTGGCTTTCTGGGTGAACCCGCGGCGTTTGGCCGGCAGGGTACGTCGTTCGACGATGGTGGCCAGGGCTCTTTTGAGCTTTGTATCGGGAGAGGCCTGAACTCTTTTTTGTACTTCTTCCAGGAGCTCCTGAACGGTGAGCTTGCCCAGGTCGACGATATTGCTTTCGACGACGGGCGCGGTATCTGCGGCGGCAGGCTCGACTTCCGTTTCTTTTTTCTTTTTATCGGATTTAGTGCTGAGAGGCTGGGAGAGCTTTGATCCGTCGCGATAGAGGGCGCAGGCTTTGAGGGCCAGCTGCCAGCTCAGCAGATAGGCGTCGGCGATCTCTTCCACCGTTGCTTCGTTGGGGAGGTTGATGGTTTTGGAAATGGCGCCGCTGATAAAAGGCTGGGCCGCGCCCATCATGCGGATATGGCCGTGGGCGTGGATAAATCGGCGGCCTTTCTTCCCGCATTTGTTGGCGCAGTCGAAGACGGGCAGGTGCTCTTCTTTGAGGAAGGGGGCGCCTTCGATGGTCATTGTTCCGCAGACGTAGTTGTTGGCCGCTTCGATGTCTTCTTCGGAGAAGCCGAGGGCTTCCAGGAGGCTCCATTCCAAGTTATAGTATTGGGCGGGTTTGAAGCCCAGGCGTTGGAGGCATTCTTCGCCCAGGGCATAGACGTTGAATACGAAGCCGATCTCGAAGGCAGAGCCGACGGCGGCGTCGAGCTTTTTGATCTCTTCGGCGATGAAGCCTTTTTCGCTCAGCGACTGGTGGTTGATGGCGGGGGCGCCGGCGAAGGTTCCTGATCCGACGGCAAATTTGACGATGTTGTCGATCTGTTTTTCGGTGTAGTGGAGGTTCCGGAGCGCCGTGGGCACGGACTGGTTGATGATCTTGAAGTAGCCGCCGCCGGAGAGCTTTTTGAATTTGACCAGGGCGAAATCCGGTTCCACGCCGGTGGTATCGCAGTCCATGACAAGGCCGATGGTGCCGGTGGGGGCGATCACGGTTGCCTGGGCGTTGCGATAGCCGAATTTCTCACCCAGCTGTACGGCTTCGTCCCAGGCTTTGGTGGCGGCCGTCAGGAGGTAGTCGGGGCAGTATTGGGCTTTCAGGCCCTGGGGCTTTATCTCCAGTCCTTCGTATTCGTCGGCGTCATAGGCGGCCAGGCGGTGGTTGCGCATGACCCGCAGCATGCTTTCTCTGTTCTCCTGGAAGCGGGGGAAGGCGCCCAGCGCTCCGGCCATTTCGGCGGAAGTCTTATAGGCGATGCCGGTGAGGATAGCGGTGATGGCGCCGGTGATGCCGCGGGCCTCTTCGCTATCATAGGGGATGCCCATGATCATGAGCATGGAGCCGAGATTGGCATAGCCGAGCCCGAGGGTGCGATAGTCATACGACAGCTGGGCCACCTCTTTGGAGGGGAACTGGGCCATGAGCACGGAGATCTCCAAAACGGTTGTCCATAGCCGTGCCGCATATTGGAAGCCTTCTACGTCGAAGACATTGGTCTTTTCGTCGTGGAAGCGGCGGAGGTTGAAGGAGGCGAGGTTACAGGCGGTGTTATCGAGGAACAAATATTCACTGCAAGGATTAGACGCTCTTATCCTTCCGCCGGCGGGGCAGGTATGCCAATCATTAATTGTCGTGTCGTACTGCGTTC
>JAMFRX010000036.1 GCA_026224995.1 Puia dinghuensis | reverse complement strand
CCCCCGCTGCCACGCCTCCCCCCGTAGCCGCCGCCCCAGTGCGTAAACCGACTCCGCCTACCCCCACGCCATCCACTGCTGTAACCCCACCTGCCTCCAATACGCATACCGATTCCCCCGCAACCGCGACCCCGACCACACCCGCCGCGACCCCGCCCGCCCCCACATCTGTACCACCGCCCGCAATCCCAATAACTACCCCAACCACCCCCACACCCAAAGCCCCGCATTTCAATGGCGGCATCTTCCGCGGCGACTTCAACGACAGCGGCAAATCCGCCTCCGGCCAGGCCGGCATCTTCAAAAGCACCAGCGGCTGGCAGGACGGGAAATATTACGCCTTGATGAATAGCGCCACCGTCGGCACCATCGTCAAAGTCACCGACCAGGCCAGTGGCAAAATAGTCTATGTAAAAGTTCTCGGCCAGCTTCCTGACATGAAGGAAAGCGCCAACCTCGCCATCCGCATTAGCAATGCCGCCGCCGCCGAGCTCGGCCAGGGCGACAGCCGGTTCAATGTGCAGGTTAATTATTAATATTCGTCAATTAAAACCTATACCCCCTCAAAAAATCCCCAACCGCCATCTTCCTCTTTCCCTCCAGCTGCAGCTCCACCACCCGGATATACCCATCCGCCGCCGCAAACCGCAGGTAGCTTTTGCCATCCGTCTTATAGCTCCCAATGGCTGGCCTGGTCCCGCCCTCGCTGACCGAAGAAGATTCCCTCTCCGCCCTATACACCTTCACCGTCTTCCCATCCAACATCGTATAAGCCGCCGGAAAAGGGGACAACCCCCTTATCAGATTATAGATCTCATCAACCGTCCTATTCCAATCGATCTTACACGTCTCGCTAAAGATCTTCGGCGCATGCTTCAGCCCTTCCGGATTCTCTTGCGGCGTCGATTTTAGCGTACGCGCAGCCAGCCCGTCTATCGTCTTCACCAGCAGCCTCGCCCCGATCACCATCATCCTATCATGTACATCCCCGGCCGTATCCGTCTCGGAAATAGGAAAGCGGTCCTGCAGCAGGATACTACCCGTATCGATATCATGCAGTAGCTGAAAAGTGGTGACGCCCGTCTCTTTCTCGCCATTGATGACCGCCCAGTTAATGGGTGCTGCACCCCGGTATTGCGGCAGCAATGATCCATGCAGGTTCACAGTCCCCATGGGGGGCATATCCCAAACGACTTCCGGCAGCATCCTGAAGGCAACGACTATCTGCAGGTCGGCATGCAAGGCACGCAATTCAGACAAAAAAACCGCATCCTTGAGCTTCTCCGGCTGTAAAACCAGCAGCCCCTTGCCAACAGCATACTTCTTGACGGCACTCTCCGTCAGCTGCATCCCCCTGCCTGCCGGCTTATCCGGAGCCGTGATGACTCCCACGACATTATAGCCAGCTTGCAGGATGGCATCCAGGCTGGCGACGGCAAACTCCGGTGTGCCCATAAATACAATTCGCGGACCACCGGAGCCGGCCCAGTCATTTGTTCCGCTCATATCAGTCTGCATACAACAAATATTTTTTTTTCTGATGGTTATAGAACGCCCAAAGCGCCGGTACCAAAGATCGGATTTCAGCGCAATTTAATTATTTAATCCTACCTTGCAGACTGTCCCGATGTCGGGCATAAAATCCCAAAAAAAGGAAGAAATGGCACAAGAAGTTAAAGCAGGAGATACCGTTAGAGTCCATTACCATGGCCGGCTCACAGACGGAACGACATTCGACTCTTCCGAAGGTCGCTCTCCCCTGGAATTTGAAGTTGGCAGTGGTATGGTGATCAAAGGTTTTGACGATGGCGTGATAGGCATGACCGTGGGTCAGAAGAAGACCATCGAAATACCAGTGGATGATGCCTATGGCCCCAGGGACCCACAGGCAATCATCGAATTTCCTATCGATCGCTTTCCCCCGGAGGTCAAGCCGGAAATAGGTATGCAGCTCGCCATGAACAATGGCCAGGGTCAGCAGATCCCCGTCGTCATCGTAGAAGTAAAGGATGAGTTCGTCATATTGGATGCCAACCACCAGCTGGCCGGCCAGGACCTCACCTTCGACCTCGAGCTCGTCGACGTCAAAAGCCCTTCCCGTATCATCATGCCGTAGTGACGGCGGGACCGTTATATTTCCGCTCGAAAGCCCAGGCCAGCACGCATAGCGCAATCACCGCTACCAGCGTGGTCAGGATGGATCCTTCCAGCCCGAAATCACCCCCCGTTATGAACAGGTCGCCTTTCGTCTCTGCCTGAAGCAAAGACGGAAAGGTGAGTCCGCTTACCCGGAACCCCAGGATCGGACCCTGAAAGAAATTCCAGCTAAAGTGGAAGAAAAAGGAATACCACAGGTTCTTCGTATAGATATAGTTGAGGCCTAGCAGCAGCCCCGCCAGAAAGAGGTTCACGAAATCCAGCGCGAAGATGCCCGGGCTGGTGAAATGAAAAGCCGCGAAGACCACCGCGCTCAGGATCAGCGCCACCCATTTATTGGAAAAGGACTCCATCAGGTTATTCAGCACATAGCCCCGGAATGCCAGCTCCTCGCTGAACGCGATGATGGCCATCAGCCCCAGGGATACGAACAGCGACGAAGGGTCCCAGCTGATATCCACCCAGGCCAGGTGTCCGCTCGCCAGCATCAGCAGCGCGGCAATGCCCAGCAGGGCCGGCCCCATGAACAAGCCCATCACGGCTTCGGTGGTAAAGCCGTCCGTCGACCAGCCAAGATCGCTCAGCTTGCGGCGGTCTATCCATAGCCGGAAGATCACCACGCAGATCCCCGAGATAAAAAACTCCAGCAGGATCATCAGCCACAGGTAGTTGCCTGTCAGCAACCCTTCCAGGGTAGGGACCAGCTGCTCTTGCAGCTCTTCAGTGGTGACGCCCGCCAGATACAGCACGGCGGGGATGGCGATAAGCAGTGTAAGCACACAAAAGCCCGCGCCAAACAGCAGTACGCGCAGCCAGCCTTGTGGAATCAATGGTTTTTTAATAGCCTCTTCGGTCATAGGTCTTATATTCGCAGGGTAATTTACGGAACATGTTTGAGAACTATACCTTTACCGTCGCCGAAAGATTTCTCCGCTACACCCGGATCGATACTCAGAGCGACCCGCAGTCCAAAACCCAGCCTTCCACGGAAAAGCAAAAGGACCTCGGCCGCCTCCTGGTGCAGGAGCTGCAGTCCATAGGCATCGAAAATGCCGTCTTGGACGACTTCGGCTATGTCTATGCGACCATCCCCGCCAATACCGGCAAAGCCGTACCGGCGGTCTGCTTCTGCGCTCATATGGACACGGCTCCCGACTGTACCGGGAAAGACGTCAAGCCCATCGTCCACGAGAACTATGACGGCGGCGACATCCACCTGCCCGACGACCCGGCCCAGGTCATAAAAGCCAGCGATCACCCCTATCTGGAAAGCCGCAAAGGCGACGACATCATCACCGCTTCGGGTACCACGCTGCTCGGAGCCGACGACAAGGCCGGTGTCGCCGTTATCATGGATATGGCGCATTTCCTTCTACAAAACGCGCAGCTGGAACATGGGAATATCCGCATCCTCTTCACCCCCGACGAAGAGATCGGTCGCGGTGTGGATAAGGTCGATATCGCCCGCCTCGACGCCGCCTTCGGCTATACCCTGGATGCCGGCGAACGCGGGACACTGGAAGACGAGACCTTCTCGGCGGATGCGATGGCCATCACCTTCCACGGCATCAGTGCCCATCCGGGCTATGGAAAGGATAAGCTCGTCAATGCCATCAAGGTGGCGGCCCACTTCGTGGACTCGCTGCCGAAAGGCGAGTGGTCGCCGGAAACCACCGATGGCCGTTATGGCTTCGTCCACCCCGTCCGTGTCTCGGGTCTCGCAGAGAAAACAACGGTGGAGTTCATCATCCGCGATTTTATCACGGCTAAGCTGGTCGCCTACGAAGACTATCTGCGCGATAAGGTAGAGGATACGTTGAAAGTTTTTCCTGGTGCTGCCGCGGAGATCGCCGTCACGGAGCAATACCGGAACATGAAGGAGGTTTTGGATCAGCACCCCGAAGTCACTCGCTATGCACAGGAAGCTATCGCCAAGGCCGGCCTCGAGATACATAGAAGCAGTGCCCGGGGCGGCACGGACGGCTCCCGACTTTCCTTTATGGGCTTACCCTGTCCCAATCTGTTTACTGGTGAGATGGCCTTTCACGGCAAGCACGAATACGTCAGCATCCAGGACATGCAGAAAGCGGTGGAGACCATCGTCCACCTGGCCTTACTGGTTGCCGCCTCGGCGTAGCTAGTTCTGGGGCCGTCGTAAGATATCCGCCACGATCAATTCTGCATGCACCCTCGAATTCTCGATGAACCAGGAGTGAGTATCCATGCCGCCGCAGACTACGCCCGCCAGATATAGGTTCGGCACATTGGTCTGCATAGTGGTAGGGTCGTAATAAGGTTGCAGCCGCGCGTCATCCGACAGCTGGAT
>JAMFRX010000227.1 GCA_026224995.1 Puia dinghuensis | reverse complement strand
GGGCGTCGCCTCGAAGGCGGCCTTCTGCAGCGCATCGTTGCCTTCGTATTGCTTAAGCTCCCCGGTCCTGTACGTCCAGACAGGCTTCAGCTGCGCCACATTGCGGACGCTGATCTGGCTCAACGCGGCATATCGGGTGCCCCCCGCATTCTGACCGTAATAGGCCCAGGAGCCGGGCCGGTCCTGCCCAACGGCCCAATTCGCCGTCAGCAGCAGCCCGAGGAAAAGAGGATTGTATCGCATAGCTATAAATTTATTCAAACTTAACGGCATGAGCGGCGCGGGAATAATTTCTTTGACGAGTATCCGGATACCAGTGATGAAAAGCTATATTATTAATTAATAATTACTTAATTTACTTATCCCTTTTGCTTGGCTACTTTGCGCAAAACGGGAAAAATGAAAGAAATCACCGAGTCAATGAGAAGAAAAACGATAGCAAGAGATATTAGCTGGCTTTCATTCAATGGACGGGTTTTACAGGAAGCGGCGGATCCCACCGTTCCGCTTCGGGAACGGATCCGCTTTCTGGGCATTTTTTCCAACAACATGGACGAATTCTTTCGGGTAAGGGTGGCTACCCTGCGCCGAATGAGCGAATACAGCGGCAGCAGGTCCAGGATCAACATGCACCTGGAAGCCTCGCCGGACCGGATCCTCAACGATATCCAGGCCATGGTCCTCGAACAGGGCGACGAGTTCGACGCCATCTGGGGCGGCATCCGCAAGGAGATGGAGAACGAGAAGATCTGGATCGTCAGCGAGACGGATCTCGACCCTAATCAGCAGCAATTCATCCAGACCTATTTCGAGGAAGAGGTCCGGACCAATACCATCCCGCTGATGATCGAGAGCATTCCTACCTTCCCCTATCTGCGCGATAAGTCCATCTACCTCGGCGTCGTCCTCTCCCGAAGCGATGGCAGCATGAAACGCAAGTACGCGCTCATAGAGATCCCTTCCCGGGTGCTCGGCCGTTTCGTCATCCTGCCAAGCCCGGCGCTGGACGAACACCATATCATCCTGCTGGAAGACATCATCCGCTTCAACCTGCGGAATATCTTCGCCTATTTCGGCTACGACACCTACGACTCCTGGGCCTTCAAGGTCACCCGCGACGCCGAGATCGATATCGACAACGACATCAGCACTACCCTGATCCAGAAGATAGAAAAGGGACTCAAGAACCGGCGTAAAGGAAAGCCCGTCCGCTTCGTCTACGACAAGGAGATCGATAAGGGCCTGCTGGACTATCTCATCAAACGGCTGAACCTCTCCAAGAAGAGCGGCAACCTCATCCCCGGCGGCCGCATCCATAATTTCCGCCACTTCATGGACTTCCCGGACGTCTTCCCCAAACAGGGACATCGTAAACTCCCGTTCACGCATCCCGCGCTGCAGAAGACGCCCCGCGTAACGGACGTGGTGCTGGAACAGGACGTCATGCTCCACTTCCCCTACCATAGCTTCAACCCGCTGATAGATATGCTGCGCGAAGCTGCTATCGATCCCAATGTCACGACCATCAAGATCACTGGCTACCGCCTCGCCTCCAATAGCAAGATCATCAACGCCCTCATCAACGCCGTACGCAACGGCAAGCATGTCACGGTGATGCTGGAGCTGCGCGCCCGCTTTGACGAAGAAGCGAATCTGGAATGGAAAGACCGGCTGGAGGACGAAGGGGTAAAAGTGCTCATCGGCATCCCGAACCTCAAGGTGCACGCCAAGATCTGCCTCATCAAAAAACGGATCAATAATTTCACCATCCACTATGGCTTCGTGAGCACCGGCAATCTCAACGAGAAGACGGCCCGGGTCTATGGCGACCACTGCCTGCTGACCTCCGACCGGCATATCATGGCCGACGTGAACCGGATCTTTAACTACCTGGAGAACTATAAGGAAGGCACCGACCCGCTCAAAACCTGCAAGTTCCTCATCCCCTGTCCTACCTCGTTACGGCGGGAGCTCGTAAAGATGATCGCCCGGGAGACCAAATTAGCACGGGAAAAAAAGCCCGCCGCCATCATGCTGAAAATGAACTCCATCTCCGACGAAGACCTCATCGACAAGCTCTACGAAGCAGCGAAGGCCGGCGTCAGGATCCAGCTCATCGTCCGCGGCATCTTCTGCATGTTCTCCGAGAACAGCAAATTCCCGATCCCGGTAAAGGCCATCAGCATCATCGACGAATACCTCGAACATGCCCGCGTCTTTATCTTCCATAATGGCGGGAAAGAAAAAACTTATATATCTTCGGCGGACTGGATGGTGCGCAACCTGGATCATCGCGTGGAAGCCACCTGTCCTATCCTGGATCCCAACATCGCCCGGGAGCTCAAGGAAATACTGGATATCCAGCTGTCGGATAACGTAAAAGCACGCTGGCTGGACAACGAGCTGTTGAACAAATACAAGCGGGATGAACCGGAAAACAAGGTCCGGTCACAGATAGAGATCTATAACTACTTGCACCAGAAAGCCATGCCTGCCGAAGAAAAAACGGAACCAGTGTCGGAGACGGCGGCGGGCTAGGAGGAAACCTACAAAATGAAAATGCGACTCGCAGCGATCGATATCGGCAGCAATGCAGCACGTCTGCTTATTTCCGACGTAGACGACAACTTTGGTAAGCCCGAATTCAACAAGATCAACCTGGTGCGGGTCCCGCTGCGCCTTGGTTTCGATGTATTCGAAAAGAAGACCATCTCCCCGGAAAAGACCGACATGATCCTGCATACCATCAAGGCCTACAAACACCTGATAGAAGCCTATGGAGTGGACCATACCAAAGCAGCCGCCACCTCGGCCATGCGGGATGCCGTGAACGCCGG
>JAMFRX010000004.1 GCA_026224995.1 Puia dinghuensis | reverse complement strand
GAGCTGGAAGCTATGCGGGAGAAGCACAAGAGCGCCGACAACCCAAGCCCCCAATACAACCATACCCTGCGTAAGAAGATGCGCAACTCCCTGCAGCTCGACCCTGCGGAGACCGAAAGCCTGCTGGCCGCCGGCACGCCCTACGTCATTCGTATAAAGCTGGAGCCGGATGAAGAGGTGACCTTTACCGACATGATCCGGGGGACGGTGACGTTTAACACTACCGGCATAGACGACAAGGTCTTGCTTAAGGCGGATGGGATGCCCACCTACCACCTTGCCGTCGTCGTCGACGACCATCTGATGGAGATCACCCACGCTTTCCGCGGGGAAGAATGGCTGCCCAGCGCACCCGTTCATATCCTGCTGTGGCGTTATCTGTTCGGTGAAGACAAGATGCCTGAGTGGGCCCACCTGCCGCTGATCCTCAAACCAGACGGCAATGGGAAATTAAGTAAGCGCGATGGGGATAGACTGGGCTTCCCCGTCTTCGCCATGAACTGGACCGATCCCCGAACCAAAGAGCCCGCCACGGGCTTCCGCGAGACGGGCTTTCTTCCCGTAGCCTTCGTCAACCTCCTGGCCGTGCTCGGCTGGAATGACGGCAGCAACCAGGAGCTTTATACCATGGAAGAGCTTATCGAGAAATTCTCTATGGACCGCGTCCATAAGGGCGGCGCCAAATTCGATTTCGAAAAAGCCAAGTGGTTCAACCACGAATGGATCAAGCGCCTCCCCGCCTCGGCCTATAGCGCCACTGTCCTGGAGCTCTTTCGTGCTCAGGGCATCGACATCCCCGAAGCGGATCTTCCCAAGCCCATAGACCGCGGCGACCTGCCCCTGCCCGTTACGATCACTACCGACGTCGCCGGCTTCCCGGCTATGGACGATTCCGAACTGTGGTTGAGCCTGGCCGCGGAAAGGCCGGCTCCCAACCGCTTCGAGACCATCCTGGACCTCGTAAAAGATCGCTGTACCCTGCTGCCGGACTTCGTTCAGCAGTCGGCCTTCTTCTTCCGGCCGCCCGTGACCATCGACATCGACGCGGTAAAACCGAAATGGACGGACGGGAAGAAACTCTTTTTCGTCGAGCTCATCCGGCAACTGGAGCTGGCCCAGACCTGGGAAGGCCCGGCGCTGGAGACCAACTTCAAGGAGATGGCTGCCGCTGCCGCCATCAAGCCCGGGGAGCTGCTGCTGCCGTTGAGGGTGATGCTGGTGGGTGGGAAGTTCGGGCCCCATGTATTCGACATCGCCGCCCTGCTGGGCCGGGAGGAGACGGTGCGGCGGATCAAGCACAGCCTAGGGCTGCTGGCCTGATCATGACCGGGATGATCGTTAATTGCAAACTACTTATACCATGTATAAAACCTTACTCACCGACCTCAGCGACAACATCCTGACGGTCACCATACACCGCCCCGACAAGCTGAATGCCATCAACAAGGACGTCATGTCCGAGCTTTCGGAAGTCGTAACCGAGATCTATAGCAACAAGGATATCCGCAGCGCCATTATCACGGGCTCGGGTCAAAAAGCCTTCGTCGCAGGCGCCGACATCTCCGAATTCCTGGGGCTCAGCGCCGCCGAAGGGCAGGCCCTCTCTGCCAAAGGTCATGACATCTTCTTCCGCATCGCCAGCTCTCCCAAGCCCATTGCCGCCGCCGTCAACGGCTTCGCCCTGGGTGGCGGCTGCGAGCTGGCCATGGCCTGTCACTTTCGCCTGTGCACCACCAACGCCCGTTTCGGTCAGCCCGAAGTGAATCTGGGACTCATCCCCGGCTACGGCGGCACCCAGCGCCTCGTACAGCTCATCGGCAAGGGCCGCGCCCTGGAGATCATGCTCTCCGGCAGACTGGTGGACGCCACCGAAGCCCATACCATGGGATTGGTCAACTACATCGTCACGGAACAGGATGAGCTGCTCACCAAGACCCGGGAGCTGCTTTCCGTCATCAACGAAAAAGCGCCCGTCGCTATCGCCCGGATCATCGAATGCGCGAATATCGCGGCGGGAGATGGGATCGCCTACAGCGGTTCTGGCTGGGAGGCGGATCCCTTTGGCGGGGATGCGGTAGAAAGCGAGGCAGAAGGCGGCGGTGTGAAGAACGGTTTCATCCGCGAACAGGAAGCCTTTGGCGAGTGCTTTGGGACCGAGGACAGCAAGGAGGGAGCCGCGGCGTTTTTGGAGAAGCGAAAGGCGAAGTTCAAGGGGAAATAACAGTACCCTACCCCTCCTTCTCAAACTCTTCCACCTCTTTGAGCAGCCCGATGGCCCTGGCAACGGATCTGGCCCCCGAACCCCTGATAAATGCCGCTACCCATTTTTTCCTTTGCGCATTCTCAACGGTAATGTTCCGGTATAAAATGATGGCAAGGACTGTAAGGAACAAGACCATGGGGATCTCGACCAGCAGGAATTGACGCCCGCCGTCCCGGAGCAGCTTGTTGCTGACGAAGAAAGTGCCCCAAAAAGGAAGCTGTATCCAGCAAACTCGCAGCACCCGGACGATCGAGCTGCGCATTTCGGCGAGCTTCTTCTGGGCCTCTACCACACTGTCCGAATAGCTTATGCTGTGGATCACGGTGATATCCCGGATATACGCGCCGATCGCAACGGTCGTGCAAAGGAAAAAGACGCCGATAGAAACGGCCATCACCGGTTGCGATCGCACATAATACAGCGCAAAGCCTAGTAGTACCAGATACAAGCTGCCGATCACGATCCCGAAGACCCGGGATACCAGGAGGGACCGCAATACCGACCTGGCCTTCTGCTGCTGCACCTCCTCGAATAACCGTTTGTTCAGCTCCAGCGAGCGTTCCAATTTGGCGTCGTAGGCCTTCCAGAGTTCCTGAAATTC
>JAMFRX010000226.1 GCA_026224995.1 Puia dinghuensis | reverse complement strand
TTGAGCTGCAGCCCCTGGAATCCATCCATCTCCATTCGGACCTCAATGGGGAGATAGAAGGCAACGGGGACGTCCGTTATGTATACATCTTCAGCGCCGTTGGCCTGTTCATGTTCCTCATCGCCTGCATCAACTTTGTTAACCTGAGCACCGCCGGCGCGGGCAAACGCGCCCGTGAGGTGGGCATCCGTAAAGTCCTGGGTTCCCTGCGCCACCAATTGATCGGGCAATTCCTGGCGGAATCCCTTTTGCTCACCGTCCTCGGCATGCTGATCGCTATCGGGCTGATCTATCTGGCGCTGCCCTTTTTCAACAATCTGGCCGGCCAAAAGCTTACCCTCCATTGGTTGAGCAACCCCTGGTTGCTGCCGGCTCTGCTCTTCTTTACGGTACTCACCGGTTTGCTGGCCGGTATCTACCCTGCCTTCATCCTGTCCGGCTTTAAGCCTGTCGCCGTCCTCAAAGGCCTGTTCACCTCCGGCAGAAAGAGCGCAAGACTGCGGGGCGGACTGGTCGTGTTCCAGTTCTTTATTTCCATCAGCCTCATCATGGGGACCGTGATCGTGTACCGGCAGCTGTATTTTATTCAGCATGCAAAGCTGGGATACAACAGGGATCAAGTCCTCGTCATCCAGGAAACCGGCTGGTTGGGCACCCACCAGGATTATTTCCGCCAGCAGCTACAGCAGGATCCCAGGGTGGTCAGCGTTTCTTCCTCCGGCTATCTCCCGGCGGGCTATACGTATGGGAACAACTTCCTCGTCTATGCCGATAGCAAAAAAGATCAGCTCGTCAATAACCTGCGCTATGAAGTGGACGACGAATACATTCCCACCCTGGGCATGGAGCTTGCAGCGGGACGCAATTTTTCCAGGTCCTTCGGCGCCGACAGCACCGGGATCATCCTCAACGAAACGGCAGCCCGCATTTTCGGCTGGCTGGCTCCCGGAAAGCCTGCCTCGCAGGCCCTCGGTCATACCATCACGCGACCGGATGACAGCGGCCCGGGCATCACCTACCACGTGATCGGCGTCGTCAAAGACTTCCATTTCCACTCGTTCCATGCCCTGATAACCCCCCTCGTCATGACCCGCAGCACCGGAGCAGGGACCAACATGATCGTGAAGACCACCACCGGTGACGTCTCCAGCCTGCTGACCTCCCTGGGGAAGAAATGGACGGACCTCAAGGCAGGAGCGCCCTTCTCCTATAGCTTTCTGGATGACCGCTTTAATACTACCTACCGTAATGAGCAGAATATCGGTCGCGTTCTGGGCATTTTTGCCGGTCTTACGATTTTCGTAGCCTGCCTCGGGCTCTTCGGCCTGGCGACGTTCACCGCCGAGAGAAGGACAAAAGAGATCGGTATCCGGAAGGTCCTGGGCGCTGGCAACAGCACGATCGTCGCCCTTCTCTCCAGGGATTTCCTTCTCCTGGTGGGCCTGGCCTTCCTGATCGCGGCCCCCGTGACGGGAATAGCTATGAACAAGTGGCTGCAGGACTTCGCCTATCGAACCAATATCGGCTGGTGGATCTTCGCGCTGGCCGCCTTGCTGACACTCGCCATCACCTTGCTGACCATCGGGTTCCGGGCGCTGCGGGCGGCAATGGCCAATCCCATCAATAGCTTACGTAGCGAATAAAAAAAACCTGCCCATGGGCAGGTTTTTTTTATTGGTTCAAAGCCTATCTTATTATTCAGCCAGATTCATTTGCTTGTTCTGTAGATCCGTAAGCTTCTTCTTCCCATAGGTAAGCCGCGTGATCACCACAAAGAGTACCGGAACGATAAAGATAGCCAGGCTCGTTGCGGCAAACATCCCGCCAAGCACCGTCCAGCCGATGGTATTACGGGCGACCGAACTGGCGCCAGAGGCCAGCGCAAGGGGCAATACCCCGAGCAGAAAGGCGATCGAAGTCATCAGGATCGGACGAAGACGGAGATTCACCGCATCCAGCGTGGCCTGTACGACCTCCATACCCCTGTCCACCCGCTCCTTGGCGAACTCTACGATCAGGATGGCGTTCTTCGCCGACAGCCCTATCAGGGTTATCAACCCGATCTGCGCATACACGTTATTGGTAAGCCTCGGGATAAAGGTCAGGGTAAGGATGGCGCCGAATACGCCCACCGGCACGGCCAGCAGCACGGAGAACGGTACCGACCAGCTCTCGTAGAGGGCCGCCAGGAAGAGGAACACGAATACAATGGACAGGATAAAGATGTAGACGGCGCTATTGCCGGATTTTATTTCCTGCAGGCTGAGACCGGACCAGTCATAGCCATACCCTTCCGGCAGGACCTTGGCGGCTACCCGTATAAGGGCCTCATTGGCCTGACCGCTGCTGAAGCCCTGCTTGGCCCCGCCGTCGATCTCGGCGCTGCGGTAGATGTTGAAGTGGGAGATCAGCGGAGCGCTTTCCGTCAACTTGTAGCTCAACACTGCGCTCATCGGGATCATTTCCCCATTGACATTTTTCACATAATAACGATCGAACGCATGGACGTCGGCGCGGAAGTTGGTATCCGCCTGTGCGACCACATAGAAGTTACGGCCATAGATGGTGAGCTGATTGATATAGGTGCTGCCCATATACATCTGCATGGTATTGTATACGTCCGAAAGGTTAAGGCCCAGCTTCTTGGCCTTGTCGCGGTCGACATCCACCTCATACCCCGGCGTGTGGGCGCTGAAGAAGGTGAAGGCGTTGCCGATCTCGGGCTGTTTATTCGCCTCTGCCACGAACTGATTCACCACCCTTTCGAAGGTCTTGATATCGTCGTTGCTCTGGCGTTGTTCTATCTGGATGCTAAAGCCGCCGGCATTACCCAGACCCGGGATGGCCGGTGGCGGGATGACCACGATCCTGGCGCCCTTGATCGCCGCGAACCGCTTGTTGAGCTCGGCCACGATCCCCAATAGCTGCTCGGATTTATGAGGCCTTTCGTCCCAGGGCTTGAACTGGAGGAAGACGCTGCCGCTATTGGACTTGGTACCGAAGGTCAGGATGTTCAGGCCGCCAAGGGCTGCCGTATGAAGCACGCCAGGTACCCGTTGGGCAATATGCTGGATGCTATCCAG
>JAMFRX010000225.1 GCA_026224995.1 Puia dinghuensis | reverse complement strand
GTATAATATTCCCTGTGCGTCCTTTTTCTCGCTTTAATTTACCGGGCTAATATTATTTCATGCTGTCGAATCTTGCATTGACCTTTCCACTCTTATTCTTCTTTTATTTGGCTCCGGCACAAATATTGGCGGACAAAAAGGGCGGGTTGATCTATACCCTTGGGAAAGATACCACGGCAATCGGGAATTATGAATTGAAAGGCTATAATTTCTCCATTACGGTGGCCGATCTAACCGAAGCTGTTACCGTAAGCCGACTGGCAGGCACATTTTTCCCGAATGGTGAACTTAAGGCCGCTGCGGGGAATATGTACAAGCCTTTGCCAGGGAAGGACTTGCAGGTTCTTTTTTCCTACAAGCTTTATTATGAAAATGACACCACGTATATCGAGACCCGGCGAAACAATACGGTCACCACTAGGAAATATCCTGTGAAGATCATGGTCGCCAACTCGTTGGGCGGCTATACGCTGGTGTATATGCCAGCTTTGCTGGTGAATTTTGCCCCCGAAAAAAACGGCGATAGCCTGTCAAGTCATCACATCGTTTTTAACAGCGCCAGGAAATTTCTGATCCGGAAAATAAGTCCCGGCCAATATTCCGCTGGCAGTTCTGTTATGGGAATGTTCACCTTATCGCTTGACAAAAAGGGCGATCTTCGCGCTGTCGATGGTATCGGCACTTCTTGGAATATCAGTGGAACGGTCGTTCCTATACTGGATATGGATTCTGTGATCACGGCGAATGTGGCAAAGGACCAGCGCCGTCCGCATGCGGCCATAATCAATAAGCTGGATTCGGTACAAACAGCCGTAAGTGGTACAGTCATAAAGATCAGGTATTCCCGCCCCGCCGTTCGGGGTCGGGTTATATATGGTGAGGTAGTCCCTTATAATCGCGTCTGGCGAACCGGGGCCGACGCCGCCACAAAACTTACGCTCGGCCAGCCGATTTATTTCAATGGCAAGGAACTTCCGGCGGGTGAGTACTCTATCTTTACGCTCCCGTCGAAAAGTGGCTGGACGATCATGTTCAACAAAGAGTCCGCCATCTGGGGTACGGAATACAAGGCAGAGAATGATGTCCTTCGCGTTCCGATGTCCACAGCGGTCCTGCCCGGGAGCGTAGAATGGCTGACAATAACAATAGTGCCCACCGATAAAGGTGGAAGGATTGAAGTAAGCTGGGAAAAGCTCAAGGCATCTGTGGCCTTCATCACATCCGGACAATGATAATTCGCTACCTACTGCCTGATCCTCGACTCGAGATGATCCTCCATATCCAACCTGTCGATTCCTTTACTCCACCAATCCGGCGCCGGCTTGCCCTTCAGATAATAGTCGAAGAACTCCATCATTCGCGTGCTATAATCCCGCATATTCTCCCGCTTGGCGAGCCCGTGATTCTCGCCCCGGTACGTGATCATCGTCACCGGCTTCTTCAACCGCCGCAGGGCATTATAATACTCGATGCCTTGCTCGAAGTCAACCGCCCCGTCCTTATCATTGTGAAGCATCAGCAGCGGCGTCTTGACATCCTTCACATGATAGATCGGTGAATTCCGGATATACGCCTCCCAGTTATCCCAGGGGGCCGTAGTGAGGCGTCCTTGAGAAGCCTCAAAGATAGACATATCCCCAATCCCCTCGTTCCAATAGATCATATCGTACATGCTCACCAGATCCGTCAGGGCTGCCCCTGCCGCGGCCGCTTTGAACATATTTGTTTGCGTGATCAAAAAAGCCGTCTGATAACCTCCCCAGGAATGACCATGGATGCCCATATGCTGTTCGTCGATCACCCCTGTCTGGATGGCCGCCTTGACTCCCGGGAGCACACACCACACAGTGCTCATGCCGGGGTCGTTGAGCTTGTAAATTATATCTGGGATAAAGACGGCGTAGCCATTACTGGTGTACATCCCCGGATTCCAGCCCGTGCGGCCATAGTCCGGCCGGGGATAGTTATGCAGGGTCTGCGATAATTTTTCATAATAGTAAACGATGGTTGGGTACTTTTTCCCCTTTTCATAACCCGCCGGAAGGAACAGGGCGCCCTGTAAGCTGTCACCCTTATTGGATACATAGTTCACCAGCTGTACCCCGGCGCTCCAGGTATAGCGCGAAGCCAGCGGGGCATTGTTCGTGAGCTGCACCGCGCCCTTCAGTTGCGGGCCGCCGACCAGGAATTCCGTCGGTTTGTTAAAATCCTCGGTGGCATAGGCATAGACTGCGGCATGCTTGGCCTTGATCAGCGTCCCGATGGCGATGTCGTCCCATACGAGCATCTCCACTCCCGCCTGCAACCCCATCCCCTTCTTCCCGGGAGCGATCCGGCCGATCCCGCTTTTCTTGGTCCATTCGCCATAGACAGCCACATATATCGGCTGGGAGAGGTCGATGCCTTTTTCTTCCCGGTCCAGGACAAAGCGGGACTGGTAGCGGATCTTACTGGCCCGGCCATCGCGGGTGAGATTCACAGCCGGCTCCCGGCCATCGGCGGAAAGCTGCCAGATATCCCAGAGGTCCCGGATCAGCAGATATTTGCTGTCACTGCTCCAACCGATTACCGTCGTAAGGGGCTTCATCAGATTTTCGTCGTCTTCGGTGTTGACAAAAGAAGTGGGTAATTTTTCGGTGATGTTGACTTGCTTGTCCAATGAGATATCGTAAACATAAAAGTTTCCATCCTGTCCATAAACCAGTTTCTTCCCATCGGGTGACGATAGCGGCTCGGACGAGAAAGACGGCTCATAGAACTTCTCTATCCATTTCCGCTGCTTCCCCGTCGCCAGGTCCACGATAGCAAGGTCTGCATAGGACTGCCCGTTCAGGTTGATATCCAGTTCGTAGGCCGATCGGTCTTCGATCAATGCGTAGTGGGATTTAGGTAGAATGTCGAGACTGCGTTGTGTGCTGTCGTTTAGCCGCGTGAAATGCATACCCGCGACATCCACCATTCCATACCAGGAAAACTCTCTGTCTTGCGTCTCTTCCACCTGCTGACGGCTTTGCAGATGTATATCCTTGCCGTTCCAGATGATCATATCAGGTTTCAGGGTATCCTCCCCCGCGTTCTTGTTCGCCAGGCTATCGCCCGGGGTCGCCGGTTTCTTCTCCGGCTTCAGGGCAGCGATCCCAAAAAACAACCTCGAAAGGTCGTCCGACCAGCTCGGAGCCCGGTTAGCGCTGACCGTCATCCCTTTTCCAAAGACGGCCGAATCCTTGGCCGGGTCGTAGATAAAGATGACAGGCGATACGCCGGGATCCTTGACCCCGATGACCACACCCTTTAACGTCTTGAAGCTGCTGTCTTTCTTCATCTTCAGGGCGGCGAAAGCTTCCCCTTCTTCCTTCCAATTGATCGATTTGTAGTTCGTCTTGTCGTTGTCGATGACCGTTGTCTGCCGCGTACTGACGGAAAGCAGGTATAGCCCGTTGCCCGTCTTACCCGGTGTTTCGGTGGTATAGGCGAGAAAGGTTCCGGGCTTATTGAACACAAATTCGCCCACATCCCCGATATCCTGGATCTTCCCGGTCTTAAGTTCTATGAGCAGCAGTTCGCTGTTTTTCGGATCGTCCGGTTTGCCGCCCGGCTGCTTTTCCCTAGCCAAAGCGAGGGCCAGACAGGTCGCCGCTTTGCCATTAAAGGCGTAGGCGCCGGCTTTCTCAAAGCTGGTCGTTTTGCCGGTGGCGAGGTTCACCAGGAGCAGCTTGTCGAAGATCTGTTTGCCGGGTGTTCGGGCCGCGTCGCGGATCTCCTTGAAAGAAGACGATTGCTTGATGGCAATCCACTGCCCGTCTTCCGAAAACTGGAAGCTCGCCTGGTTGTCACCGCCGATGGGGTATTTCCGGGTAACGGTATCTTTTGTGCTTTTCAGGATCAGCTCGCCTTCGCCTTCCGTGGTCAGCATCGGGTAAGCCAGCCATTTGCCGTCCGGTGACAGCTCCACCTTTTGCGGGCTGATATATTTCCAGCTGGGGATATCCTTCCAACTCATCGGCCTGGGCTTAGCGGGTGCCGCCGTATCCGTCTGTGCGAAAAGCCCATGATTACAGCAAAAAAACAAGATGATCAGGACGGCGACGGGCTTGCCGCCGCGGCTGGAATGGAAAGCGGTGTTTGGGTTCATAAGCTAAATATAATGAGAATCCCTGTTTCGTGGCTATGCCCGACTTTCCTATATATCCCCTGCAGATGTTGTCCAACGGCCTAAAGCCGGAAAAACAGGTGCGCTGTAAAACAGGTAAGTGATACCTGGAATCGGGTAAGTCGATCCCGTAAGGAACCAGCACCTTTGTGTAAACAAAAGATCAAAAATGAGCAAGACAATAATTATTACCGGAGCCTCATCCGGCTTTGGTAGGGAAACAGCTAAAATATTTCAAGGACAAGGCTGGAATGTAGTTGCAACGATGCGTTCACCTGAAAACGAACAGGAGCTTGGTGAACTGGAGAATGTAGTCGTAACCCGCTTGGATGTACAGGACGCTGATTCCATTCAAAATGCTGTAAAAGAGGCTATTCAACATTTTGGATCCATCGATGTATTGGTAAACAATGCAGGCTATGGATTAATGGGAGTCTTTGAATCCTCTACACCGGAGCAGGTTCGTAAGCAATACGCCGTTAATGTATTTGGGCTTATGGATGCGACCCGTGCGGTGTTACCGCAAATGCGTCAGCAAGGCAGCGGCACCATCATTAATATATCTTCCTTTGGCGGCCAGGTAGGATTACCATTTGGTAGTTTGTATAACAGCAGCAAATTCGCGGTGGAAGGTTTCTCAGAATCGCTTTCTCACGAGGTCTCCACGTTTGGTATCTCCGTTAAAGTCATAGAACCAGGTGGGGTAGCGACCAATTTCAGGAATGGCCTGCAAATGATTAAGAACGAAGTTCCCGGGTACAACCCAATAATGGGCAACTTCTTTGGACGCTATCAATCGACAACAGCACATTTGCCAAAAGCTACGCCTGCGGATGTTGCCCAAACGATATACGAGGCTGCCACAGATGACAAAGCACAATTACGCTACATTATCGGCGAGGATGCGCGGTTTTATATCGATACAAAATATGAGAACAGCGATCCGGATTTTATAAAAATAATGCGTGATCGTTTTATAAATCAGTAATTTGCTTGCAGGGTTTGTAATTTAATTGAGTTATGATGCAGGAGAAGTTTATCGATGTCCAAACCATTAGCCAGGTCCATGAGTTGTGGGGTTGCGGTAAACCGCGTCATCCTTTGGTTACCGTTATCGATCTGACGAAATATCATTTCCGTGGAGACAGGAATGGGCTTTCCTACCGGCTGGACTTTTATACTATTTTCTGCAAAAAATTCAGTGGCATGCTGGGTTATGGCAGGTCGTATTATGACTTTAGTGAGGGTTCGCTCATGTTTACCGCGCCCGGCCAGGCAACCACGCCCATATCAGTTCCTTCCCTTGAAGAAGGCTGGGCGCTGTTCTTCCATCCGGATCTGATTCATCATTCTCCGCTGAGTCAAAAGATGGGGCAATATTCCTTCTTTAATTACGAATCGAACGAGGCTTTGCATGTCTCCGAGGAGGAAAAACTAGCCCTGCTCGACTGTGTGAGAAAGATTGAACAGGAGTGTGGTCGCAGCGTCGATAGGCATACGCAGACCTTGATCCAGAATAATATAGAAATGTTGCTGAATTATTGCAGCCGTTTCTATGACCGTCAATTTTACACTCGGGAAAAATTTAGCAATGATGTCGTACAGGCTTTCGAAAAGTTACTTAAAGATCATTTTGCACAGGACACGCTGATAAATATCGGGCTTCCGGGTGTGAAAACTTTCGCCGAACAGCTGCATTTATCACCAAACTATCTTTCGGACCTATTACAAAAATTCACTGGTAAAACCGCGCAGGAGCATATCCATTTGCAATTGATTAATAAAGCGAAAGGTTTACTATGGAGTACCGGCATTCCGGTTAGCGAGATCGCTTATACACTTGGCTTTGAAAATCCACCGCATTTTACCCGGTTATTCAAGCAAAAGACGGGCTATTCTCCAAGAGAGTATCGTGACCTCAATTAAGTTATGACGCGGCAGTTCTGACGATTGGGGTGAGCCGTCCGTCGATAATTGCAGTCTTTGTGTTTGCCACGGCATTACTTTTACCAGCTATCACCGGTAAACTCCCAAACCATGCGCTATATCTCAGGGATCCTTTGTGTACTTTCGATCTTGTGTGCTACCACGATACAGGGTCAGCCGATAAATGGCCCAATCCCGTTTTACGCCTTGCCGTATTATAACTATAAACCGCTGACCATCTCCATAGGGAAATACAAAAATGAATTATTGACGACCGACACTGCGGCATTAACCCGATTAGCTGCAACTATCAAAGCCGATATCAACAACACGGACGTTGAATCGCTGTATTTTTTGTCGATCCGGCTGTATGATATGGGGAAAAAAGATGCCGCTTTTTATTGGTTTCAGACGGCCAAGGCCAGAGCGCGTGTATTTATCAGTATGCTTGACCCGGCGAAGAAAGGCGGCATCGGCGCCCCAGGCTTCGAAAGAGAGCAACTTTTCGGTGCTATTAACGAGATCGTGGGCGAATATCTGAATGGGTATGGGTTTAACGATCTCGACAAGGGTCTTGCCGTTTTTATAAGGGTGAGATCGGAAGTTAAAGACATCCGATCTTATAAATCCGTGTATAAACAGATCGTTTTCCTTGACGATGCCAAGCTCGAGTCGGCGAAAGCTGATAAAGTGGCTGATCTGGGAGAGTTGATTGCTTATGTAAAGGCAAATAAGGCCGACATCAAAGCGCAAAGGATTAAGAATGGAGTCCAGGATAAGTATTGATCGATACAGAATAAAGAAAAAGGATGGGAAAAAAAGATCAAAGAGTTTTTTGGGGAAATACTGATCATCGTGTTCGACGTGAGTATCACGCTGCTGCTTCACAAATGGAACGACGAGCGCCATGAACACCGGTTAGAACATGAATTTCTTGCTGGGATCAAATTGATTTTCTTAGCTTCAAATATGAATAAGTTTGGGAGATGCCATAAAGGAGTTTGAATCAACGGCTTGACGAGTGTGAATTCCATTTTTACTTCTTCAGCACCTTGAAAGTTTGGGCCTGCTGTCCGGCATCGACACGTATCAGGTACAGACCACTTGTCAGGCCGTTCATGGGTATGGTCAGGGAATTTTGCTGAATACCGTTGTATGCTGACAACTTTTCACCGGTTGTGCTATAAACAACGACGGATATTATCTGCTCACCCATTGGAACAGTCACTGTCGCGTGATCGGTCGTCGGGTTGGGATACACCGAAATATCGGTACCAGCCGGTGCCAGGTCGACCGTTCGGATCGGAGAATAAGTGTATTTTCCATCAAGGTCGACCTGCCTTAACCGATACTCATTTTGTCCTGGAACGGGTAAACTGTCCACCCAGGCGTAGCTAGTTTGAATGGCAGAATTCCCTTTGCTGTTCACGGACCCAATTACGGTAAAATGATTGTTGTCTATACTCCGCAGGATGTCAAAATGGCTATTATTCGTCTCTTGTTCCGTTGTCCACCGTAGCAATACCGTCCTATCTCCTTCTGCGCTGGCATTGAACTCACCCAGGACAATAGGGAGTGTGGTGGCTACATAGCCGTTAACCGTGAATTCGTACAAGGAATATCCATACGGCGTCGCCCTGGCCGTTCCGGTCATCCGCACATACCTGGCCAGTCCACTGACCGGGACCGTGTCAATCAGGGCTGTATTGCCGGTTATGGTAGCCAGCGTCGCCCAATTGACGGTGTCCTGGGATACGTCGATCGTGAAGTTGGTAGCATAAGCTGATTCCCAATGAAGTATGACATTACAAAGATTGAAGGTATCGCCCAGGTCGGCATAGATAGACTGAGGGTCGCTAAAAGCGCTGCTCCACCTGGTGCCGAGATCGCCGTCGAATGCGCTTGAAGCAGGGAAGGCGATGCTTTCTGTGGAAGAGGCCGTGCCGGCATCGCCAAGTGCAAGATCGGTTCCGTCGCAGGAAGGAGAAGGAGCCGTGCCGTATACATGCATCCCGTAGAGGGAGTATCCGTTATTGGTCCCGCGTGCAGTGCCATGCATCCTCACGTACCTGCCGCTCACGCCTGGAATCGGGATGGTATTGTTCAGGGACGTATTGCCCGTGATCGTTGCCACGGTGGTCCAGGCGGTCGTATCGTTGGCAACGTCGATCGTAAAATCTTTACCGTAGGCGGCCTCCCAGATAAGGTCTACCTGGCATAGTGATACCACCGCACCGAGATCCACATATAAGTACTGCGGATCGCTGAAGGCGCTGCTCCATCGGGTAGTTCTGTCTCCATCGAACGCATTGCCGGGAGGATAGGATGCGTTCTCCACGGAAGAAGCAAAGGCAGGATGGCCCTGTGAAATGATCAGCGCGGTATTGCATTGGGAAAACGTCCGACTGTATACCGAAAGAAAGAGCATGAAACTGAAGATTATCTTTTTCATAGCGGTTACGACGGTCAATTAATAATAAGTTTAAACGTATTCGCTTTTCCGTCAGGACCGAGTATCTCGAAATAATACAGGCCGGACGGAAGACTGCTGTTAAGCCTGATGGTCCTTGTTCCGTTATTTCCATCCTGTGTTATCTTGCCGTAGTACACCTTTTCGCCGCCTACGCTATAAAGACTGATGATATAATCACCCGCCGCCTGACCTGCCATCTGCAGCAACACCGTGTGACCCATTACCGGATTAGGATAAATAGTCATACTCTTCTTCCCGCTCATATCTATTTTTAATACATTGCTATATCTGAAAACTCCATCTATATCGACCATTTTCAGTCGATAGAAATCCACAGCAAGGGGAGTGGCATCGGTCCAGGTATAGGTCTTGACTGCCTGCGTATTGGTGGCGGCTACGGAGCCGATAGTATAAAAATTGCGTCCGTCGGCAGCCCGTTGCACCTCATAGCTTGCCAGTGAGACCTCACCGGAGGATATCCAGACCAGGTCAACGGTCTGGTTAACGGCCGTCGCATTGAATTCAAGCAGGTTAACCGGTAAGGTGGTGATCGGACTGTAAGCAAAAGTGAAGGGCGAAAAGGAAGTCAGCAAGATGCTGATCACTGGCGTCGGCCCACCGCCTGTGTTGCCCGGGATCGTAGTTCCGTACGCCATATCCCAGTTGCCCGCATTCAAATGCGCCACATAGATATTATCCAGGGTCGAAGGGTTACCTACATTCCAGGTGCTATTCGCAATATATTGCAGGGTCACCTGCGCACCCGGTCCGCTAGTCTTGCTGACATCCCAGTATTCATTGGTAGCGATCGCCGTCATACCGGCTGTATAAGTGCCCGCAGGAGCGATGGTTGGGAAATACTCCGCATTATATATACCTGCGAGAGCAGTGGCAGGAGTCACAGCCACCGGACGATAGGTATTGTTCTTGCCTATCGGGCAGGCGTAAGATGAAGCTGCATTGGTATTGATGATCAGGGGGCCGTTAATAAAGGAATTATCGCTCCCGCCCGTGACGCTTATTGCCCCGGTTAACGTAAGACTGTTTGCCGCCGTGGTTGTAATAAGGCCATTCGTCAGGTTCAGGGATGCGGAGATCACCAGCGGGTTAGCCAGGATAGCGGATTGTCCCGGACTGCTCATGGTGAAATTATTCAGCAGGTTGGTAGAACCCGGTGTGGTTGGATCGAAAGATAACACCGGACTGAATAAGCCGCCGCTGATGATGAGACCACTGGCGCCGCTGCCGCTAAGGCCCCCTGTAGCTGTATTGGTGACCGCGCCTTTCAGCGTAAGCGTATTACCATTGAGCGCCAGTTTACCGGCCGTAAAGGTCATATTACCGTCCACTTCGAGATTACTGCCTAACAGGGGCTTCTGACCGCTGCTGCTAAGGGTAAAATTATTGAGCGCGTCGGACAGACCGGGAGTTCCCTGGTCGAAGCTCAGTGTCGGGCTCACCGTTCCGTTCACGACAAGGTTACTGCTTAACCCACCCGTTATCCCATTTGGAATGGTATTGACCACATTGCCGGATAGCGTAAGTGTATTGCTGCCAATGGCCAGCTTACCGGACGTAAATGTCAGGGTGCCGCCGGCAGTAAGGTTCTGGTTGAGACTTATCCCCGTCGAGCTGTTATTGATCGTGAGGTTATTTAAGATTATCGGGGCGGTACCGTTTATAGCCTGGGCAAAGGCTCCGTTCATGGAAATGGTATTTCCGCTGGTGGAGACGGCGCCGTTAAGTGTCAGGTCGCCTTCGATATTTATAGCGGCCGCGGGCAAAATATTGGTTCCGCTGCCGCTGATGATCAGGTTGTAATAGGACAGGGTGGATCCATTCGGGTTAATAATGGTCTGGCTATTCCCATTGTATTCCACCGTATTGTTCTGCAGTCCGGTGCTCCAGGTGCCGCTGTTGGTCATCGTTCCGGCGATCCTCGTAATGGTTCCGGTGGTCATGAGCAATGCCGCCCCGCTGTTAATGGCCAAGTTGGTAAAGTTGGTCGTGCCATTGATCGTCGCATTGGCATTGGTAAACGTAATGGTGCTCGTCCCAGGGTTGAAAGTGCCGCTGTTGCTCCAGGCCAAGCCGGCATTGTTAAGGCTCAGTTGGGCCCCCGGATCCGAATTCACGATCCCATTAGGTTCAATGGTCAGTGACCCGTTGCTGGCGGTGGCCGGCATGGAGGGCGAATTGGGCGTGGTACTGGCATCGGGAATGATGAGGATGGTATTCGTCGACGGGCCGCCGTTGGGCGTCCAGTTGGTGGCGGTGATCCAGCTGGTGCTGGTAGATCCGTTCCAGGTAAGGGTGGTGAGGGCTGTCTTTTCAAGCGTTAACTGAACATTTCCAAAAGTAGAGCTGAAAAAAGCCACATCCACATTGGACAAGGCCACCCAGTTCTGCGTAGTGTTAAAATTCGATTTTCCGTGTTCCGTCAGGATCGACCCGGCGAACCGGTAAGAGAAATCCACCAGGCTGGCCTCGACGTTACCATTGAGCTCCGTATCCAGATAGTGCGCATCGATAACGGCCTTGGTGCCGCTCCCACCGGTCTGGATAAAATCATAGACGCGTAGAATGGCGGCCGGCTGCCAGGTTGGGGCTGCCCCGATAACGATTTTCATACTCATCTGGGTGGGCAGGGTTCCGGTATTCGGGAAAGTGATCGAGGAGTAGGCATTCCCCATGGTATAAACGATATTGGGAAGTATGGTGGTCCGCGTTACGATCCCGGTGAGGTCTCCCTGGCCGATGGTTGTGGCGGAAGCCCCCATGGTAAGCGTATAAGTTGCCATGGACAGGGCGCCGACGGTAGCCGAGGGGTTGGTTGCCGACAGGTTGAGGATATTATTCACCGTTAGATTACTGCCTGCAATAGCCCCGCCCGCGGCGCTGATGGTAAGGTTCTGATAGGTTGGAACAGCCGAGACCGTTTGCGCTACACCTGCCGCATATTCTACCGTACCTCCCGTTGAAATGGTATTGGTGGCGAAAGCCGGCCAGACGGTCGCGACAGTTGCCGAGCCCAGCCGGAATGTTCCGGCCACCAGGTTAAGGGTGCCGGTGGAACTGAGCTGGTTGCCGCCATCGGCCAGTATACCGGAGGTTAGATTCAAGGACGATAGGATCGCCAGGCTTCGGTTTAATGTAACAGTTTGCCCGGTGCAGTTAAGTGTTAAGCTATTCAATTCATTGGTCGTGCCGGGAGTTGTTTGATCAAAGCTCAGCACGGGGCTTATGGTCCCATCGACGATCACGTTGCTTCCGGCGCTTCCCCTGAGCCCTTCATTCACGGTATTGACAACAGCCCCCTCTATAGTAAGAGTACTGGTTCCGATCGCTATTTTGCCGGAGGTGAACGTTGTCGTTCCGGACGAGGCCAGCAGCAGATTATTGGTTAGCGTGATCACCTGTCCGCTGCTGTTGATCGTTAAATTCTTTAAGACATTGGTGGTTCCGGGTGTCGTCTGGTCGAAGCTCAATCCAGGACTTACGGCGCCGTTGACCAGTACATTGCTGTTTGAGCTCCCGGTCAATCCTCCGGCGACGGTATTCGTGACAAGGCCGCCGATCGTTAGCGAATTGCCGCTAAGGGCAAGCTTTCCCGACGTGAATGTCAGGTTTCCCGTGACAGCGAGATTCCCGCTCAAAGCCACCCCGGTGTTGTTATTGACAACCAGGTTTTGTAGGCTGTTGCCGGTAAAAGTTCCGGTCGTAATGGCCTGTGGCGCAGTCCCGGTATATTGAACGGTGCCGGCGGCGGCCGTGCAGGTTCCCAGGTTATTGATCGTTCCGGCGATCTGGAGCGTACCGGTGACCGTAAGGGAGGCGCCCGATGCCAAAGAGATGCTATTGGCCGCTGAAATGCCGGTTATAATGGGATAATTAGGCGCTCCGGCAGGTATCACTACAATGGCCGGTATGCTGATGGTAGGAACTACCCCGGTCGACCAGTTACCGGTATTGGTCCAGTCTGTAGACACCGTGCCTGTCCAATAGGTGGTCGCAATATTGAAATAACCTAACTGGTTATTGTTTAAAAGATTGATGTCCGTACTTCCCAATGCCGTTGAAAAAACGGTCAGTTCGGTGATCGAACCACTGTAATACGAACTGGTAGGCGTATAAAAGCCGATATTCAACAGACCGACATTGGACAAATTGGACGGCGTTCCGCTCGTCAGGATGCCCAGGGAGATGCCGTTCTTATAAAATTGGCTGGAAGCGGTGGAGATCTTTACGGATGTATGCAGCTCCAGGGAAGTGCTGGGGGTGGCATTGAAATTCTGATCATTGCCATATTGGGCGACGGTGAACTGCGATGAGCTTCGGTACCCGTAATGGGAAATGGTATTGTTGGGTCCTGCGCCGCCCGTAGTGCTGATCGGCAGTTGAAGATTAGGATTGATGGTCGCCTCGGCCGTCACCTTATTGAGCGTATACAAGGTATTGTCCAGGTAAGCCGCTACGGTCGAAGTCTCCAGGAAAGAGGCCAACAGTGTCGAGAATTGCATGGATATCCTTGCATTGACCGTGTATACCGTTCCGGCATTGACGATCAGCGGCTGGTTGCCAGGTTTTAACTGTATGGCATCCCGACCATTTCCGCTTTGATCATACCAGGTATTGACATACACGGACGCTGCGGAATAGAAGGTGCTGAAGGGGATCGTCCCTGCCGTCGACTTGAATGCCAGGCCTGAAACCGACCCACCTGCCTTGGTAACCAAGGTAAGGGACGTAGCACTGGCAATGGAAGAAATGATGCCCAGGGTAATATTATTGCTGATCAGCAGATTGCCCGGCGCGAGACTGGTAAAACTCGTTCCTGTCCCGGTGATCGTTGCTGAAGTTCCTTTATAACTTACGGCAGACGCGGCCACGGCGTCCACACCATTCAGGATAAGGCTTGTGGCATTGGTGATGGTCGCCACGGTCCCGAGGTAGGCATTGGCAGTGGTAAACAGCCGGTCGCCCGCTGTCAGTTCGCCGGTGAAATTCGTTCCTGAACCGGTGACGATGGCCCCGGTGGTCTTGTAGGAAACGGCATTGGCGGTTACCGTCGCGTCATTCGTCAGCACAAGATCTGAATTATCCGTAATTGAGGCTACTACCCCTATAAATACATTCGTAGCGCCATTGAACAACCGGTCCCCCACGACTAATTCAGTCGTAAAGCTGGTGCCGCTGCCCGTGATGTTCTGAGAGCTGTAGACAGCGGTGATCGAACCAGTCTTGATCGCTTTAATGGTGACCGTACCCGTTCTGGCGACATCGCAGGCGATCGTCCCTGTTTGTGCCGTCCCGAAGGTGGCTCCGACCGTTACGCCAGGGGTAAACGTGACCAGGCTGGTGGCGCTGACCGTTCCGGTACCGTCAAAAGCCACGATTGCTTCGGTATTGTCGGAAGCTCTCCGCACTTTTATCGGCGATCCGGTATAGCTGCTGCTTAGCTTTCTTAAGCTGAATGCAACAGACGAAGGCGTAGCGGACGTCAATCCGGCGTTATCCAATGTGTTTTGTGCAAACAGGCGCTGTCCGGACAATACACAGAGGGTTACAAGCGGTAAAAAATATTTCATAATTAGGGTATAAGTGAGGCTTGGAAAGAATGCGGAGCCTCCTTTAACTGCTTAGTACCTTAATTATTTGAAATACTGTAGGTTATTACGGGTTTCTAAATTTCTGGCTTGCATTGTATTAAGTGTATATACTTAGACAGCATTAGTAGTTGCCTTAATACATGTAGTTCAAGTATGTGAATAATGTAACGAATTCCTACAGTCTTATAACACCTATGAGCGAAAAATCACTCATCTTTAGGCCCAAATAATACGTATAAAAGCTACACGATAAAAGTAATAAAACGACAAAGAAGTCGATCAAAGTTGCTATTTCCGTGGGGGGCCAAGAACCACTCATTTATTTACAGTTATCCTATCATCCATGCCACTAGGTAAAGGTCAATCATATCTGGTAAATTCATTCGACCTGGGTTTTATCAATATTAACCCGGTAAATGTCGTAGTGCAGATAACGGACGTGGACAGTACCACCAACGGATTGGAATTGTCTTTAGTGTCGGCTGATGCCAAGGGATCAGAAAAAGCCTTTGTGGCTATTGCCAAATGGTTTAAAGAGATCTATCCATCCAGAGCAAAGGAAAATTGTATACTAAAGAATGCCCGGGCATTTCAAGAACTCGTCGATCTCAATTGCGCCAGTTATCTATTGGCTGCCATTCAGGATCAGGCAAGTAAATAAAGAACAACAGGGCGGCCGGTAACAATTTTACACTTTTGATTTACTGAAAAAAATGCAGTGCTATGACGTTTGCCTTTACTTCTAATGGAGATGAACATTCTCCAATGGATAACCCAATCCAATATCCGTATGCCGCCATTGCCGAGATCACCGGGAATGGTTTTTTTATAGTTGATCAACGGTGGACGGTATCCTCCTGGAACCACATGGCAGAAAAATTACTAGGAATATCTACTGCAGACATGGTGGGAAAGAATTTATGGACGCAATTTATCGATGCAATCCCTAAAGCTTTTTATCTTGCTCACTACCAGGCATTGCTGCAGGATATCCCTGTCCATTTTACAATATATTGGCCAAAAAAGAAGAGCTGGTTTGATGTGACTACCTGTAATTGCGATGATTCCTTATCAGTATCTTTCAAAAGCGGCAAGAATTCAGAGGATCTGAAACCTTCGCCCTGGCAGCAGAAGTCCCTGAATGACATGTACCGTCTGATAACAGAGGTAACTACGGATTGCCTTTGGGAATGGGATTTCTTATTGGAACAGATACTTTGGATCGATGGGGGCCATAAAAGAGCTTTTGGCTATGAAATAGAGAATGCGTTGATCCCGCAACGCTTTTGGGAAGCCAGACTGCACCCGGAAGATAAAGTACGCATCCTGACCAGCGTCCATGAGTTCTTCAATGAATCTGTTGCGGATTACTGGGAACAGGAATATAGGTTTCAAAAGTCCAATGGCGAATATGCCCATATACATGATCGGGGACACATTGTATATAACCGGGACAAAAGAACTTGTCGGATGATCGGAGCCACGCAGGATATCACGGCAAGAAAATCGGCCGAAGCGAAATTGTTGAGATCGGAGAGGAATTTGGCCCAGCAGCAGGTAAAAAATCAAAAGAAACTCGTGGCAGCGGTACTGGTCGCTCAGGAAAAGGAGAGGGCCAATATCGGAAGGGAACTGCACGATAATTTGAATCAGATCCTTGGCGCTGCTAAATTGTATATAGAGCTTGCGAAGACGGATGAAGAGGATAGGGATATGTTACTGGAGAAATCAGCCGGTTATATTGTTATGGTAATAGAAGATATTCGGGGCATTTCTAAAAAGATGGCAGCTCCGCGTTTGAACATAATGGGCTTGGCCGAAAGCATAAAAATACTAATAGAGGATGTAATGAAAATCAACCCCATACGTATTGAATTTCGGGAAGAGGGGAGTACTCTGGCGGCACTCGATGAAACACTGCAGCTGAATATTTTTCGGATCGTCCAGGAACAAATGAACAATATTATAAAACATGCAAAAGCTTCGCTGGCTGAGATACATCTGGCGAATACAAATGATATCGTCGAGCTGGTCATCTCTGACAATGGGAAGGGGTGCGATATGACAACGAAAAGTAAAGGAGTTGGAATTGTGAATATTATGAGCAGGGCCGACGTCTATCAGGGGACCGTTTCGATCCTGTCGCAACCGGGAGAAGGATATATATTGAAAGTCGGGTTTCCTATCCCTGTTCCGGAAAAGTAAGGATTTCCGGCGCGATATCTATAACAAATGGTTGGAGCATCAGCGTAAGGTAACAGTCAAATCTCTTCGAGCATTACCCTCTGCTGCGCTTTGAGGTGTTTGTAGTGGGTGGCAGTATGACCAGTTACTTTCTTGAACTGGGATGAAAGATGGGCTACGCTGCTGTAGTGCATTTTAAAGGCTATCTCTGTAAGGTTGAGTTCATTGTAAATGAGTAGCTCTTTTACCCGTTCAATTTTATGTTCTATTAGGAATTTTTCAATGGAATGGCCCTGCGCGAAGGAGAAGATATTGGCCATATAGGTGTAATTATGGTGCAGCTGTTGGCTTAAATATACGGACAAGTTGATGGGGAGCGGGTCTTCGGAATAATGAACCAACTCGATTATTAATTTTTTTATTTTTTCAATAAGGACGCTTTTGATGTCGTCAATCAGCTCAAGGCCTGATTTGGAAAGGCCGGATCTGATCAGATCGTGCTGGGCGATGGAAATATCTTCTATGATATCCGCCTGCCCCAGGTCCACTCTGCTATAGTGCAGCCCTAAATGAGTGAGCTCTTCGCTGACGATCATTTTGCAGCGAATGCACACCATATTCTTTATATAAATCGTCATACACCTCGTTTTAGGAAAAAGTGAACTGATTAAATCAATTATTGGGATGCGGATGTCGTTTAGGTTAGATTCATGCCCCAACGTCAGCACAGTGAATATATGTGAGTGTGGCAACAATGATATTGACAGTTAACATACCAGCGCATGACGTTGGTCATGGGTTTTCAAATATGTTTTTGGCTTCCGCAGATTGCCTGATGGGGTCAATACTACTGTATTGGCCGCAATATCCCTGCCATAACCTGCATGTAGGTAATTACTGGCAATAACGTTAGGTTAAGCTGCTGACCAGGCTGACCAGCCAGACGGGGAAGACCCCCAGCCAGATGACAGCTACGCCTAAAAGGCTTAGTATCATAAGCCCTGTGAGGGAAGGATGGCTGTCAATGGGGAAATTTTGCCCGTTCGGCCGCATCATGGCGAAGATAAAACGGAGGTAATAATACAATCCGATGACGCTGCTAACGACAAGGGTAAAGGCTAACAGCCAGTTACCTTGCCCCACTCCGGCGGCTAGCAGATAAAATTTTCCCATAAAGCCTGCAGTGAGTGGAATACCGGCCAGAGAAAGCAGGATGATCGAAAAGAGGGTGGCCAGGACGGGCTTCTTCCAAAATAGACTGGCATAGTCGTCTATATCGGTTGCTTCATTATCTGATCGGGAAATCAATGTAATCAGGCTGAATGCCGCCAGGATGGTGATGATATAAGCCGTCAGGTAAAAGGTGGCGGCCCGGGTGCCTATTCCTTTTCCGGCGGTGAAGGCGACTAATAAGTATCCAAAATGAGCAATGGACGAATAGGCGAGCATGCGCTTGATATTATTCTGCCGGAGGGCGAGGAGGTTGCCGGTCAGCATGGACAGGATGGCGATGACGGTAAAGACAAGCATGATCTGCTTATAATCATATAGGTCGGCCATGGTGAAGAAGCGAAGCAATACGGCGAGCATGGCACCTTTAGAAACGGTGGCGATAAAGCCGCTGATAGGAGAAGATGCGCCTTCGTAGATGTCAGGGGCCCACATATGGAAGGGGACCAGGGCTAACTTGAAACCCATGCCGGTGATCATGAGGCCGATGCCGGCGATCAGGATGGTCATGGAGAGGGAGTCGTGGCGCAAGGCGGTGGCGGCAAGGTCCTGGAAGGACAGGGTGCCGGTAAGGGCATAGATCAGCGCCATCCCGAATAATAGGAAGGCGGAGGACATGGCCGCCAGGATCAGGTATTTCAAACCAGCTTCGATGGCCTTGGGGCGTTCGCGGTAATAGCTGATCAGGGTGTATAAGGAGATGTTGAGTATTTCCAGGCCAACGAAGAAGGAGATGAAGTGGGTGCTGATAACCATGGTAGCGCCACCCAGTGTGGCCAGCAGCAGGAGGAGGTAGTACTCTTCCTTTCTTTTTTCGGGAAAGAAGTTCTTTAAGCTGATCTGGCTGAACAGGGTAACGACGAATGCGGATAGCAGGACCAGGGCCTGGAAATAGCAGCCGAAGCGGTCGATAAGGAAGAGGTCGCCGATGGCATGGGGTGTTGTCGGCCAGATGAACAGCACGGAAAGGAAGGCGGCGGCAAGCGTGGTCAGCGTACAGATAACCGTCAGGATATGGTTACGCTTCAGGGCTATCCCGACCATGGTAAATAGCATGCCTCCGGCGATGATCTCCATAGGCAATAAACTTTGGATGTCGGGTCCTGTGATCATCGGTTCTCGTTTTGGGCCATGTTAGCCGTGATAGTTACCTGTTCGATCACTCCCTGGACCATTTTTTGGGTGCCGTTCAGGATGGAGTTGGGAAACAGCCCCAGCCAGATGATGACGATGGCAAGGGAGCCCATGACGATCATTTCCCGGATGCCGAAGTCGGCTATTGCCCATTTTTTGAGCACTGTGCCGTAAAATACTTTCTGCATGATGCGCAGGGAATAGAGAGTGGCGGCGATGAACCCGAGGGCGGCAAGGATGGTGAGGATCCTGCTGGCCATAAAGGAACCGGTCAGGATCAGGATTTCGGCGATAAAGTTGCCCAATCCGGGTAGTCCAAGGGAAGCAAGGACAAACAATAATCCCATTGCGCCCATCTTGGGAACTAACGTCCAGAGACCGCCCATTTGGCCGATCTCGCGAGTCTGGATGCGATCATGGAGGGCGCCGACGATGATGAACAGGCCGCCGGTGCTGATGGCGTGGGCGACCATTTGCATGATGACGCCCTGCAGGGCGATCTGATTGAAGGCGTAGATGCCGAGCAGAATGAAGCCCATATGGCTGACGCTGATATAGGCGACGAGCCGTTTCAGATCGGTTTGGGCATACGCCAGTTTCGCGCCGTAGAGAATGCTGACGACGCCGAGGATCATCGCTACCGGCGCGAATTGATGGGAGGCTTGGGGGAACAGGGGCAGGACGAACCGGATGAGACCGTAGGCGCCGGTTTTGAGCAGCAAGCCGGCCAGCAGCACGCTGCCTGCGGTGGGCGCCTGGGTATGGGCATCGGGTAGCCAGCTATGGAAGGGGACGGTGGAGAGCTTGACCAGGAAGGCAGCGGCAAAACCGAGCATCAGGAGGAAGGCGGTGGGCCGGGACATCAACGTGCCTTTGAGGGCTTCGTAATCGAAGGTGTAAATGCCGGTGCTCCGGCCATGGACGAAGTATAGTCCGAGGATGGACAGGAACATGAGCAGCCCGCTGGCCTGGGTAAAGAGGAAGAATTTACCGGCGGCATAGGTCCTGTTTTCATATCCCCAGATGCTGATGAGAAAATACATGGGGATGAGCATGACTTCCCAGGAGAAGTAGAACAGGAAGAGGTCGAGGGAGACGAAGACGCCGGTGATGCCAGCCAGGATGAAGAGCAGGTTGAAATGGAAGAAGCCTACCCTTGTTTTGATCTCTTTCCAGGAGACGAGTACGGACAGCACGCCTAAGAAGGCGGTGAGCAGGAGCATGAGCAGGCTTAGGCCGTCTGCTCCCAGGGTGATGCGGATGCCGAAAGCCGAGATCCAGGAATGGGTGTAATGGACGATCCATCTGCCACCCGCCGGATGGCCGAACCAGATATAAAGGACAATGCCGAGGAACAGCAGGATGCCGGCAAGGCTGATGATCCTTGGAAGGGTATCGCTCCACCGGCTGGCTAGCCAGGCCAGTAATCCGGTGCCCATTAAAAGACATATGGTCCAGGCAAGTATCATGTGGAGAGGAGTATAGTTAAGGTGATGACGGCGCCGATCGCCAGCGCCATGGCGTACCAGCGTAATTTGCCGTTCTGGGTGGCGGCGAGGCCCTTGTTGAACAAACCGGCAACGGACGCAAGGCCCGTATAAAATTGATCGATGACATCATTCTTGTCGATGCGGGAAAAGAAGACAATGGGTTGGACGATGACCTTGTCATAGAGCAAGTCAAAATCCCAGCCCTTGAAAAAGAATTGCTGAATCGGGTTGCGAACGGGTTCAGCGGCGGGGAAAGGTTTGTTATAGTAGAGGCGGTAGGCCAGCGTGAGACCGGCGATGGAGACGATGGCGGCGATCAGCTGGGCGATCCATTCGGCGGCATGTCCGGATGGGAGTCCTGCGATGACGGCTGTTCCGGTCGGTGTGGTTGCGGGTAATACTTGTTGTATGAAATGGGAGAAGAGGGTTACGTGCCCCATGTTATCGGGTAACTGGATAAAGCCCCCGACAAAAGACAGGAAGGCCAGTACGACCAGCGGCAGGGTCATTCCCATGCCCTGACGATAGGCAGGTTCGGCCTTTGCCTTGCCGAAGAAGGTGAGAAAGACCATGCGGAAGGTATAGAGCGCGGTGATGAATGCTCCCGCCAATCCTGTAAGCCATAACGTGATCGATCCCTTGTCGCTGGCGTAGGCCTGCCAGATGATCTCGTCTTTGCTGTAAAAGCCCGCGGTGATCAGGGGCAATGCGGAGAGTGCGCAGGCGCCGACGAGGAAGGTCCAGAAGACGACCGGCATCTTTTTCCAAAGGCCACCCATTTTATACATATTGTGTTCGTCGTGCAGCACGGCAATGACGCTTCCTGCCCCGAGGAACAGCAAGGATTTGAAGAAGGCATGGATCATGAAATGAAAAAGGGCGGCGGACCAGGCGCCTACGCCTAATGCCACGAACATATAGCCTATCTGAGAGATGGTGGAGTAGGCCAGGACTTTTTTAATATCGTGCTGGTAGATGGCGGCCATGCCGGCGACGATTAAAGTGACGGCCCCGATCACGGCGACGGCGCTCTGAACGACGGGGGCCAGTTCAAAGAGCACATGGGTCCGGGCGATGAGGTAGACGCCTGCAGTGACCATCGTGGCGGCATGGATGAGCGCCGAAACGGGAGAGGGTGCGGCCATGGCATCGGGCAGCCAGGTTTGAAGCGGCACCTGGGCGGATTTGCCGATGGCGCCGCCGAGCAGGAGGAAGGCGGTGGTGGTGGCTATCGTTGACCCTGGGGCCCAGGTATGTGGTGTGGCGACCAGGATGTCCTGGATATTGAGGGTGTGATAGGTCGTGAAAAGGATGAAGAGACCGATGACCATGGCGGTGTCGCCTACCCGGGTAACGGTGAAGGCTTTTCTGGCGGCATAGCCGTTGGCGGGGTCTTTGTACCAGAAGCCGATCAGCAGGTATGAACAAAGGCCCACGCCTTCCCAGCCCAGGTAGAGCAACAAGAAGTTATCGGCCAGGACGAGCAGGAGCATAAACCCGACGAACAGGTTCATATAGGAAAAGAAACGGGCAAAGCCTTCATCTTTCCACATGAACGGGGCGGCATAGAGATGGATCAGGGCACCGACGAAGGTGATGACAAAGACGAAGGTCAGCGAGACGGAATCGAGGTGGAAGGCGATGCCGGGAGAGAAACCGGATACATTGATCCATTGCCAGAGGGTTTGATGGATCGGCACTCCGGCAGGATTTCCATGGAGGAAGTCCAAGCCCAAGATGAGCATGACAATGGCGGAAAGAGCGACGGACCCTACGCCGATGATAGCGGCGGCAAGGCGGGGTAAATGTTTACCCGCCATGGCCAGCAGGAGGGAGCCGGCAAAGGGTAGCGCTACGATCAACCAAAGGAGTTCGCTCATGATTTATCCATTTAACTGGCTGGCGCTGTCGGCGTCGAGCGTTTTAAACTTTTGATATAGTTGTATGATCAACGCCAGTCCGACGGACACTTCTGCCGCGGCCATGGCAAGGATAAAAATGAACATGACCTGACCGTCCGCGCTGCTCCTGGCGGCGCCTCCGACGATAAAGGCCAGCCCTGCGGCATTGAGCATGACTTCCACGGACATGAGCATAAAGATGACATCCCTGCGGACCAGTACCCCGGCCAGCCCGATGCAGAATAGGATCGCGGCGAGCAATAGTCCGTATTGCATAGGTATAGTCATGTAGCGGCCTCCTCGTTTTTCAAATAGCGGTGATGGGACAGCTTTGGTTTTTGCCCCAGGTGATAAGCGCCGATGATCCCTGCGGCCAGCAGGAAGGCAGCGAGCTCGACGATCAGGATATATTTCGAGAAGAGCAAGGCGCCGACAGCGGCGGGCGGGATCTCGATCCTGTTCATCGGGTGGAAGGCAGGGGCCAGTAGTACATAGAGCATTTCACCGCAAAGGATCGCGCTGGTGATACCTGGACCGATCCAGGTGGAGGCTTTCAGTAGTTCGTGCTCTTTCCTGACACCGCCGCTGCCGGTGTTGAGCATCATGATGACGAAGACGAATAGGACCATGATGGCGCCGGCGTAAATGATCACTTCCAGGGCGGCGATAAAGGGTGCGCCTAATAGGAAAAAGATGACGGAGACGGATAACAGCGAAACGATCAGGTATAACAGGGAATGTACGGCATTGGTGCCGGTGACCATTCTTACCGTGGCGAAGATGGCAATGAGGGCGGCGATGTAAAAAAGGATGTTCATGGCATGAGCTTTTTGATGTCCACGGGTTTGTCTTCGTTGGCCCCTTCGCCTTTTCCTTTGACCCCGGCATCAATACCAGCTACCTTGTAGAAATTGTAACCCTGGACCTTACCCTGTCCGTCGATCAGCAGGTCTTCTTTTTCGTAGACCAGGTTCTGCCGGTGGTATTCACCCATTTCAAAATCGGGGATGAGCTGGATGGCATCGGTTGGACAGGCATCCTCACAAAGACCGCAAAAGATGCAGCGGGAGAAATTGATCCGGAAGAACTCGGGGTATCGCCGGCCAT
>JAMFRX010000224.1 GCA_026224995.1 Puia dinghuensis | reverse complement strand
TGGTGGCTGCTGACGCCGAGATCGGCCAGTATTCCGTCGACCGGGCCCGCTTCGTTGAGGCGAAGAAAGCGGGAGAGGTGGCGGAAATTATGCGGCAGGAAGGTGATGCGGCGGTCGTCCGGCAGGTTGAGCCGGGCGTCTCCGTCTTGGTCGAAGGCGAAGAGTCTGCCGGTTGGGCCCAGGCGTCCGAGAATACCACGCGAGTGCCCGCCGCCGCCGAAGGTGCAGTCGACATACGCGCCGTCGGGGCGGATGGCCAGGCCGTCGAGCGACTCATGCAATAAGACGGGCAAGTGATAAGAGGGCTGATCCTTCTCTTCACTGTTTGCTGTCATGGCAGGAGCCCTCCCGGGTTCATCACCTGTTTTGCCAGGCTGCTGAATGCTTCCGGTGAAAAAGATTCAAAGAACTGTTGGTACTTACTTTTATCCCAGATCTCGATTTTGTCTACGGCCGATGCCAGGACGATATCCTTGTCGAGGCCGGCGTGGTCTTTTAGGTTTGGGGGAATCAACAACCGCCCGGCGGAGTCCAATTCACACATGGTCGCGCCGTTGAGGAAATATCTTCTGAATTGACGAACTTCGGGTTCAAAATCGTTCAATTGGCTTATTCGGGCGAAGATGGGCTCCCAACTCTTGATCGGGTAGAGGCTCAGGCATTTTTCGAATCCACGGTTGACCACGAACTGGGTAGGACCTTCTTCCGGGAGTTGCTTTTTGAAGCCCGCCGGAAGCAGGAAGCGACCCTTCGAGTCCAGCGTAGCTTCGTATTCGCCCAGAAAACCAATCATTTATGAGGAGTTGAATCAACCTTAATTAAAACTAACACAAAATAACACTTTTTCCCACTTTCTTTTGGGAAATGGCAAAATTTAATTTTTCCACAATAGTGCATTGTGGCTGTGTGTGTTGTCTACTGTGGGTTTGGGTCGGAAGCCATGAAAATATGGGCGTATTCGGCTGTGAAGAGGCTGTGAATTGCGGTGGATAAGCTGTGTAAAAGGCCCATTTCGATGTGAACAAACCTTAACTTCGTGCGCTAAAACGGCGGCAGTCAGCCGCTACCACTATGCATCCAACCCTCCTTTCCATAGCCGACTACCGCTATGCCCTCCCCGACGATCGAATCGCTTATTATCCCCTGGCGGAGCGCGATGCCAGCAGACTGCTGATCTATAAGGCCGGTGAGCTGCAGGAGGATATCTACCGGAATATTGCGCTTCATCTTCCCGAGGGCGCGCTGCTGGTATTCAACAATACAAAAGTGGTAGAGGCCCGCATCGTCTTTCAGAAGTCTACCGGGGCGCAGATCGAGATCTTCTGCCTGGAGCCGCCGGCGGAGTATGGGGGAATGGCGGGGGCCCTGTCGCGGACGGGCCGGGTACGATGGAAATGCCTGGTAGGGGGCGCCTCGAAGTGGAAGCCGGGGCAGGTGCTGAGCAAGACCATAGCGGGGATCGTGCTGGAGGCGCGGTGGGTAGAGAAGCTGCCCGATTCCTTCCTTATAGAGCTGTCGTGGACACCTGCAGAGCTGAGCTTTGCCGGGCTACTCCACCAGGCCGGGCTCATCCCCCTCCCACCCTATATCCATCGGACGGCAGCGTTGTCAGACAACGAGCGATACCAGACCGTTTATGCCCGGCATGACGGCTCGGTGGCGGCGCCTACGGCAGGTCTGCATTTCACCGACGCCATTTTCCAATCACTGCCGGAGCGACATATTCGCCAGGCCTTCGTGACGCTTCATGTTGGCGCGGGAACCTTTCTGCCCGTCAAAGCGGCCACGCTGGGGCAGCATCAGATGCACATAGAATTCATTGCCGTGACAATAGAAGCTATCGATGCGTTACTGAAGACCTTGAAGTCCCACCGGCAGGTCATCCCCGTAGGCACCACTTCCGCGCGAACGATAGAAAGCCTTTACTACCTGGGGGTGAAAGTGCTGAACGACGCAGCCCTTGCCCCGGAGGAGCTGGTCCTGCGTCAATGGGATGCATATGAAATGCGAGGCGATACCCCGACCGTGGCGGCCCTGTCGGCCTTGCTGCGGTGGATGCAGGAAAGGGAGATGGAGCAGCTCGTCACGACGACACAGCTGCTGATCGCGCCGGGTTATGTGTGGCGGATAGCAAGCGGGCTGGTGACCAATTTTCATCAGCCGGAGTCCACCCTGTTATTACTGATCGCTTCGTTGATGGGAGAAGATTGGCGCCGGGCCTACGACTATGCGCTGGATCACGGCTTCCGCTTTCTGAGCTATGGGGATGGCTGTCTGCTGCTGCCAGGGGTCAGTCCTTCGTCAACGGAAACTCAAGGGTGAAATTCGTGCCTTTTCCGGCTATGCTGTCCACCTTTATCTTTCCATGATGGGCTTCGACGATGGTCTTGACATAGCTAAGGCCCAGGCCGAAGCCTTTTACGTTATGCAGGTTGCCGGTGTGGGCGCGGTAAAACTTCTCGAAGATGCGCCGCTGCGTTTCCTTGCTCATGCCGATGCCATTGTCTTCGATGCGGATGACCAGGCTCTTGGCAGTGCTGTGGGTGACGATCCGGATAAGCAGGTTTTCCTTGGAATATTTTACCGCATTGTCTATCAGGTTGGTGATGATGTTCATCAGGTGAACCTCGTCGGCCCGGATGAGATCGTTCTTGGCGTTGAGCTGCAATTCGCTGTTGCCGCCCTTTCCTTCCAGCTGCAGATGGAAGTTTTCCATAGCCTCCTGGATGATCACGTGTGCATGCAGGGAGCGGAGGTTTAGCTGCTGTTCCTGGCGGTCGAGGAGGGACGCCTGCAGGATGGTCTCCACCTGCTTGTTCATCCGGCGGTTCTCTTCCTTGATGATACCGGTGAAATACTCCCCCTTTACCCTGTCGTTCACTACCTTCTCGTTGCGCAGGGCATCCACGGCCAGGGAGATGGTAGCCAGCGGCGTCTTGAACTCATGGGTCATGTTGTTGATGAAATCGTTCTTGATCTCACTGAGCTTTTTCTGCCGGACGAGGGCGTTGACGGTCACATAGAAGGTGGCGATGATCACCAGGGTGAAGAAGATGGCGCCTGCGATCATGATCCGCATCTCGCCAATGACGATATCCCGGAAATTGGGTATCACGACCACCAGCACTTCATCGGGGAGGATGGTGCTGGCATCGCTATTCTCCGGCGCCAGCAGGGGGTTGAATATCTTGAAGTTGGTGGTATCCTCTACCTCTTTCAGGAAATTCTTGGATTGCAGCTCCGGGGTGCGGAACATCACCCCGGAAGAGCTTAGGTCGGAGGAGTTGAGGTCGGAGGAAATGGAAAACTCAAAACGAATGCTCTTCAGGTCTGCTTTGTTGAACTCTTTGTGGATCTTGTCGTTGACATCTTCAACGGTGAACCGCTCGGCGACCAGGGGCACCCGCTGGAGCTCCAGGGTAAACTGGTCGGAGGGCCTCCAGGGCACGCCGGGCTTCACCCGCAGGGTCTTACCCTGAGAAAGCCCCCGCTGTGCCACCAGGTCCTGCGTAACGGCGTTAACCGCAACCGCAACCTTATTCTGCAATTGATCCTGCTTGTTCTGCACCATCGTCAGGATCCAGTTGATCTGGATATAGATGCTGCCGATAAGCGACAGGGTGATCAGTACAAAAATGATAGGGAAAATTTTTTTCAAACCCATGCTTTTTCGTCCATCTACAAAATTATCAAAAAGGATGAAGGGAAACCTTTATCAACCCCTTTCGGGAAAGGCTATTTAACGAAGGTTTAGCAAAGAAAGGGGATTTCAGCCTAAAATGCATTATTTTTAGTCTAACAGCGCCGATCCTTGCCATCGAAAAGACGCATTTTTTGCGGGAGGTTTTGATATCTCGCAGGATTACTTAATTTAGATGATATGGAGAGCCCGGCACCTGGCATATTATTGATCGCAGATCCCTTTTTAAAAGATCCGAATTTCATGCGTACGGTGGTGTTCCTCTGCGAGCACCAGGATGAAGGCAGCTTTGGTTTTGTGCTGAATAAAAACTACGAATATACGCTCGACGAGCTGGTAACCGGACTGGACGACCTGAAAAAGATACCCGTGTATCTGGGCGGTCCGGTTCAGATGGATACCATCCACTTTCTTCACCAATACCCGGAAAAGATCACCGGCGGCTACGAGATCATCGACGGCGTCTTCTGGGGCGGCAACTTCGAAACCGCCATAGACCTGATCCGGTCCGGAGAGGTCGACATGACCAGGATCCGGTTCTACATCGGCTATTCCGGCTGGGGCAGCGGTCAGCTGGCCGGCGAGCTGAAGGAGAAGTCCTGGCTAACGGTACAGGCCAGCCGGCCATTGATCTTCCACAAGAAGCCGGACGAGATCTGGAAGGATGCCTTGCGTCACCTTGGCGGGGAGTATGAGATCATGGTGAATTTCCCTATCGATCCACAGCTGAATTAAGTGTGAGCTCAAAATAAAAGCCCCGGCAAAAGCCGGGGTAAACTAACATTTTGTTCCGTGGGGTGAAGGACAGCAAGGGGTCAACAAACTTACGATTTCGCTTCAATGGGTACTGCGCCTTCAACCAAAACGGTAACACTATTGTGAATGACTTCGACAAACCCACTTTGGATCGTGAAAAACTCGAGGTGATTATTCCTGTCTTTCAACACTTTCACCCGGCCGGCCTTGAGGGCGCTGACCAGCGGAGCGTGCTTGTCCAGCACTTCGAACAGCCCGTCCACGCCGGGCAGCTGCACACCGTATACATCGGCGCTGAACAACTTTTTTTCGGGTGTCAATATCTCTAGATTCATCCTGTAAGCTTTAATTGATGAAACGATCTTTTATTAGCCGCGGGCCTGTGCCTGCAATTTCTTGCCTTTCTCGATAGCGTCGTCGATACTCCCTACCAGGTTGAAGGCCGCTTCGGGGTATTCATCCACTTCGCCGTCCATGATCATGTTGAAACCACGGATGGTCTCATCAATGGGAACCAGCACGCCTTTGAGGCCGGTGAACTGTTCCGCCACATGGAAGGGCTGGGACAGGAAGCGCTGTACCTTACGGGCGCGGGAAACGGTCATCTTGTCCTCGTCGCTGAGCTCGTCCAGGCCAAGGATGGCAATGATATCCTGTAATTCCTTATACCGCTGCAGGATCAGCTTGACCCGGTTGGCGCAGTTGTAGTGCGCGTCGCCTACGATCAGCGGGGTCAGGATGCGGGACGTCGAGTCCAGGGGATCCACCGCAGGGTAGATACCAAGGTCGGCGATCTTCCGGCTAAGTACAGTAGTGGCGTCCAAATGGGCGAAGGTGGTAGCGGGAGCCGGATCGGTCAGGTCATCCGCAGGCACGTATACGGCCTGCACGGAAGTGATGGACCCGTTCTTGGTAGAGGTGATCCTCTCCTGCATGAGACCCATTTCCGTAGCCAGGGTAGGCTGGTAGCCTACGGCTGAAGGCATCCGACCCAAGAGAGCCGATACTTCGGAGCCGGCCTGGGTAAACCGGAAGATGTTGTCGACGAAAAAGAGGATATCGCGCCCCTGGCCCTTACCGTCGCCATCGCGGTAGTATTCGGCAATGGTAAGGCCGCTTAGCGCCACACGGGCACGGGCTCCGGGTGGTTCGTTCATCTGCCCGAATACGAAGGTGGCTTTGGATTCGGCCAGCTCGCTCAAGTTCACCTTGCTGAGGTCCCAGCCGCCATGCTCCATGCTATGCTTGAAATCGTCGCCATATTTCATGATACCAGCTTCTATCATTTCCCGCATCAGGTCGTTCCCCTCACGGGTACGTTCGCCTACGCCCGCGAAAACGGACAGACCGGAATAAGCTTTCGCGATATTGTTGATAAGCTCCTGGATAAGAACGGTCTTTCCTACGCCGGCGCCGCCGAACAGGCCGATCTTACCGCCTTTGGCATAGGGTTCAATAAGATCAATGACCTTGATACCGGTGAAGAGGATCTCCGAGCTCGTGCTCAGGTTCTCGAAGGCCGGAGGCTTGGCATGGATAGGACGGCCACCGACTTTGGAGACGGCAGGAAGTCCATCGATAGGATCGCCGGTCACATTGAACAGGCGTCCTTTGATCCCTTCGCCGATCGGCATGGCGATGGCATGGCCGGTATCGGTAACGGCCAATCCACGGGTAAGCCCTTCGGTACCATCCATAGCGATACACCTGACGCTGTCCTCACCAAGATGCTGCTGGACCTCCAAAACGAGGGTTTCGCCATTGGGCTTTTTCAATTCCAATGAGTTATAAATCTCGGGGAGCTTGCCTTCAAACTGCACATCGATAACGGCGCCGATGATTTGCTTGATCTTACCGGTACTTGCCATATAATTGCGGGTGCACCGGGGAATGGGTTCCTCCGAAAAATAACCCATTCCCCGGTGCACGGCTAATGATGGGCCTTCGGCCAGCGAACTTCCAGTTCGCTAGGTTTTTTAATTTGGCTGCAAAGGTAAGGGGACATGGGGAAAGTTAAAAATACTATATTTTCGATCTTTACTATTTTTGGCTATGCAACTGATAGAAGTCAATAATCCAGCTTTAGCAAGGGAATTTATTCAGGCGAATGTAGAGCTCAACCGGTCCAATCCTGCCTATATCCGGCCTATCGATAAGGAAATCAACGAAGTATTCGATCCTAATTATAATAAAGCCTTCCGGCAAGGAGAGCTCACCCGCTGGGTACTCAAGGACGACGAGGGTCGCCTGGCCGGGAGGATAGCGGCTTTTGTGAATAAGAAATACAAGAATAAGGGCGACGATCTCCCTGTAGGCGGCGTAGGCTTCTTCGACTGCATCAATAACCAGGATGCGGCGGATATGCTGCTGGATGTAGCGAGACATTGGCTGATCCAACGGGGCATGGAAGCCATGGACGGCCCGATCAATTTTGGAGAGCGCGACAAATGGTGGGGACTGCTGGTAGAGGGCTTTCATGAGCCCTTGTATGGCATGAACTACAACCCGCCCTATTATAAGGAGCTGCTGGAGAATTACGGCTTCAAACCCTTCTTTCACCAGCTCTGTTTCGGGCTGGATCCAATGAAGCCACTGAGTGACAAGCTGTTGCAACGGCATGCCACACTGTCCGCCGACCCAGGCTACAGCTCCCATATGATCGAGAAAAAGCACCTGGAGAAATATGCCGATGATTTCCTGGCGATCTACAACGGCGCCTTTGCCGGTCATGGAGGGATGAAGCAGATGCGGCGGGAACAGGCCATGCAGCTGTTCAAGAAAATGAAGCCGCTGCTGGACGAATCCATCGTCTGGTTCGCCTACTACCAGCAGAAGCCGATCGCCATGTTCGTCAACATCCCCGAGCTGAACCAATACTTCAAGCATTTCAACGGGAAGTTCGGGCTGCTGCAGAAGCTTTACTTTCTATGGCTTAAGAGCCGGGGCGCCTGCCGCCATTTCACCGGTATCGTCTTCGCCATCATTCCGGAATTCCAGGCCAAAGGGGTAGATGCCTATGTCGTGGCGGAATCGGCTAAGGTCATCCAGCCGGCGAAATTCTATGTTCATTACGAGATGCAATGGATCGGCGATTTCAATCCTAAAATGGTGAATGTGGCCAAAACGCTGGGTGATACTTATGTCAGCCGCAAGCTGACCACCTACCGGTATCTGTTCGACCGCAGCAAGGAATTTAAGCGGCATCCCATGCTGGCGCAGTAAGGGAAAGATCCAACTCTAGGCTCTTTCCCAGACCTTCGCAATGACTACAATTCTCTAAGGTCACAATTTGTGATCTTAGAGCGGAAGAGGTCAATTATGGAAGATACAATTCTACTGCCCTTTACTGAATATGATGGAACTATGCTGTCAGGCATTTTAGGGAGCGAACAGTCGGTAGGTCCTCAGTTTGAAAATTAGGCATAAAAAAAAGAGGCAAAGTGCCTCTTTTTTTCTTTATGTTATTTAATACTAAACTAAGTCAGTGTCGAGATTTAAAGCGTATTTCATACGTAATGTTTTGAAGTAATAAAATTAGAGCTTTTTCTTTTAAACAGCAAATTTTGTACCTGGTTTAAATCTTCCGTTTTTTATATCTGCTTCAAGTATTAACCAATTATTGGGGGATTCAACTTTTTATTTGGGGATTCAACTTTCTTTTTGACCTAGAGACTGGGTTCGATGCTGCCCCTCACCACTTCCACCGCATCCTCCTCCACCCCAATCCGCGGAGCCAGCAGCTTATA
>JAMFRX010000223.1 GCA_026224995.1 Puia dinghuensis | reverse complement strand
TGTTGACGTGCGGCGAACGAAGTACCGTGAAAATCTTCTTACGTGTAGGCAAGGGGATAGGACCCGTTACCACTGCACCGGTACTGCGAACGGTTTTGACGATCTTCTCGGCGGATTTATCCACCAGATTGTGATCGTACGACTGTAATTTGATTCTGATTCGTTGAGACATAAGCCAATTCCCATTTTTCGAACGGGGATGCAAAGGTATCGATTAGTTTCATTATTGCCCAAAGATTGAGGACTTTTTTTGGAAAATTTAATCGGAGAGGAGCCCGCCAGCTGGCTCGGGATCACCCAAGCTGGCCCCGGGGCGTTCCCGACCCCGCCAAATGTCCACTAATGGACACCTGCCTTGACGAACGGGCCCTCACACCCGCAATTTTCGCCTTTGCCATTCCTACCAGCCCCCTTCCACCCAGGGCTTTTTAATGAGAACTCACCCCCGGCCCAAAGTAATTTTATATTCAAACAAATTACCCTTCAATCAAAAAGCCATGAAACAGCCCTTATTCTTCCTGCTCGCCATCCTGGCGACTTTCACTGCCTCCGCCCAGCAGCCGGCCAAAGACTCCACCTATGCCCATCCCGGCAGCTATAGCTCCGACTCCTTCCGACTCCGGACTTCCGGCCGCCGTATCTCCTTCTATGCCTTCTGCACCCCCTATTCCGAAGGGAGAGCCGTTTATTTCCGTAAGGACCAGGATGAAGCCATTCACCGGGTCAACATCCAAAACCTGCGAGTCGCCCTCGCCGATAATCCCGCCAGCATGCAGCAGCTCAGGATCGCCCGCACCAATGCCTACCTTTCCATTGGCCTGTTTGCCGGCGGCATCGGCCTGACCGCCGCCGGGTTCATCCTTACCACCAACCACAACCACGCCGTCACCAACTCCTACAACCAGGCTGTCGCCAAATGGTACGCGCAGTCTCTGACCAATCCCAATACCCCGATGCCTCCCCCACCTAAGTTTGGTTCCCTGTCGCCGTTGGTGTTTATGGGTATCGCATCGACCTTATCCTGCATTATCCCCATCGCAGGCCGGATCAAACATACCCAAAAAGCGATCGATATCTATAATGGCGATTGAAAGGCCGCCGTATCCCTGCACCCATCCGGCGCAGGTCCCCCCGATCCCCCCTATTTTCCCCCTCCCGGGCAGTTCCGCCGCAGATAATCCGTATACAGGGTATTCAGATGCTGCCTCGTCCCCTCCCCCTCATAGATGCCATGACTCCGGTTGGGATAGGCCATGAACTGAAACAGCTTATTAGCCGCGATCAGCGCATTCAACAGCCTTTCCGCATTCTGGTAATGCACATTGTCGTCGCCCGTGCCATGAATGTATAAAAGGTTGCCTTGCAAGTTCTTAGCATAGGTGATCGGGGACCCGGACTCAAAGTCCTCCCGGTTCTCCTGGGGCAGCCCCATATACCGCTCCTGGTAGAGATTGTCATAGCTCAGCTGATTCCCTACCGCGGCAACCGAAATGCCCGTCTTGTAGATCTGGGGATACTGGAACATAAGGTTCAGGGTGCTGGACCCGCCGCCGCTCCATCCCCAGACCGCTACCCGGCTGCTGTCCACAAAAGGCCACTTCAGGATCTCCATGGCAGCCATCGCCTGATCGCGGATATTGATCCTGCCTATATGCCGGTAAATAGATTTCCTCCACGCCCGCCCCTTAGGAGCCGGCGTCCCCCTGTTCTCGACGCTCATGTAGATATAGCCTTCCCTGGCCAGATCGCCGTTATAGAGCGGATTGCTGCCGGTGCCATATTCGTCGGTCACGGTCTGCGCCGCCGGCTCGCCATAGACGTAAAAGACCACCGGGTATTTTTTCGTGCTGTCGAAGGGCACCGGCTTGACCATCCAGCCATCCATCTCTACCCCGTCGATGGTCTTGATCTTAAAGAATTCCACCTTCCGCGAGGGCTCTCCAGCCGCATCTTCTTCAGACGGCGTCTTGGCCTTGCTGAGCGTCGCATGTGCAGGAAGGCTCACCAGCTCCTGCTTCTCGGGGGTGCTGGCATTGCTGTAAGTATGCAGGGCATACGCCCCCGTTGGCGAGATATCGTATTGATGCACACCGGACTGGCTCGCGGGGGTTAGCTTTTCCAGCCCTCCCTTCCCATCCAGCCGGGTGCGGAACAGGTATTTCTGCGTCGCATTGTCCGGGCTGGCGATAAAGTAGAGCCAGTTGTTCTTCTCGTCCACAAGGCTGACCTGGATCACATCGTAGTTGCCTTTAGTGATCAATGTCTCTTTCTTCCCGTCCCGGCCTACCCGGTAAACATGACGCCAGCCATCTTTTTCCGTGACCCAGAGAAAGGCCGCCCCCTTGGCGATCCAATCCCAGCCGGCGATCAACCCATCCTGCCAGAAGCCCTTGCATTCGATATAGGCGCTGTCCTTCTCGTCGTATATTTCCCGGGTCGCCCCACTGACAATATCACTGATCAGGATCTTGCTTTCATTCTGTTTGCGTGTCAGCTGCTGAAGGATGAGCTCCCCCGAATTATCCGCCCATTCCATCCTCGGCAGATAGGTGTTGTGGGGATCGCCTGGTATATCCATCCACTTGCTGGTGCCGGAAGCCACGTCGATCACCCCGATCTTGTAAGGGGACGGCGCCTCTCCCGCCACCGGATATTCTACCGGAATGACAAAGGGATAGGTCGAATCGGTAGTGTTCAGCATCAGATAGTCCTTTACCTGGTTGGCATCGATCTGCCAGTAAGCAATATGCTGCCCGTCGGGACTCCAGCGAAAGCCGTCCCTGTCTTCCAGCTCTTCCTCATAGGCCCAATCAAAGGTGCCGTTGATAAGCTTTCGGGTGTTGTTAGTGGAGGTAACGCATTTATTCTGCCCCGTGGCAAGGTCCTCGATGTAGATATTGTGCTCGCTGGAATACGCCACCTTGCTGCCATCGGGTGAGAATTTAGCGAATTGAAGCGTGCTCGCAGCCCTCTCCCGCCCCAGCCGCACCAGCTGCCGGGTAGTCCTGTCCAGCACCCAGTAATCCCCCCGCGTGTCATAACGCCACACCCGTTTGGCATTCGTATAGATCAGCACCTTCTTGCCATCTTCGGAAAAAGCGAAATCCCGCACGGCCAGGGACCTTCCTTCCCCCATGGGCCTGAGCAGATCGGCGGAGATCACCGCCGTCTCCTGCCCGTTGATGTCCACCTGCACGATAGCGCCGGAGCTGACTTTCAAAAAGGAATTCCCCTCCTTACCCCATTTCAGCAGGGTAGAACCCGGCTGCGCATAGCCGCATGGGCAAAAGAGGATAAGCAACAACAAGACCTGGAGCATAGCCGCGCGAAACAAGACCATACGATTATTATTTTGAGGTGGGGAAGTTAAAACAAATTCCCCTTGGGAAAGGGACCGATCATAAAAAAGCCCGGCGCAAGGCCGGGCCACAAATTGTTCTCAAATTCTAAAAGGTCGACTAACGCCAATGGCCAGCGATCCAGTAGTCACCACGGCGTTCGTGTGCCCAGTGACCACCAACCCATACCGCACGCGGATTGGGACGCTCAGCCCAGTGACCGCCAACGGCTACATAGGTGCCGCCGCGGTTTTCCCATTCTTCGTCGATCCATACATGCCGGGGACTGGGAGCCGGTGGCCGATGGGCAATGGGATGCCATACTGGCCTTACAGATACATAAACCTGCGCTGAAGCTTGATTGGTAATAGCTCCTGCTGCTACCATCACCATAACCAGAAATGCCAGTTTTACAACTTTACTTTTCATATGTTGGTTTTTAAGTTTGACTAGATTTTAACGCATTCCTTTTTATAAAAGTACGTATTAATCAAAAATTAAGCCCCTCTTTGGGAGGGGCCTAACAAACATATATTCTTATTTTTCAATCTTATGCGTTCACCTTCTTGCCTTTCACCTTCGCGATCACTTCCTCGGCGATGTTGTTCGGCGCCGGGGCATAGTGAGAGAATTCCATGGTGGAGGTGGCGCGGCCGGAGCTCATCGAACGAAGTTCGGTCACATAGCCAAACATTTCCCTCAGCGGCACCTTGGCCTTGATGACCTGCAGGTTATTCCTGCTGTCCATGCCTTCCAGGATACCCCGGCGACGGTTCAGGTCACCAGTAACATCTCCCATGTATTGGTCGGGCGTCAGCACTTCCACGTTCATGATCGGTTCCAGCAGGATAGGCTTTGCCTTGCGGCCCGCTTCCCTGTATCCGCCTTTGGCGCAAAGTTCGAAGCTCATTGCATCGGAATCCACATCGTGGTAGCTGCCGTCGAATACCCGCACCTTCATGCTGGTCATTGGATACCCGGCCAGCACGCCCGTGGTCATGGAAGTCTCAAAACCCTTGGAGATCGCAGGGATGAATTCCTTGGGGATGGAACCGCCAAAGATATCATTCACGAACTGAAAATGTTTGCCTTCATTCTCCTTCAGCCATTCTTCGTCGGCAGGCCCGATCGCAAACTGGATATCGGCGAACTTACCACGGCCACCGGTCTGCTTCTTCAGCACTTCCCTGTGTTCTATGGTGGCGTTAAACGCCTCTTTATAGGCTACCTGGGGTGCTCCCTGGTTCACTTCTACTTTGAACTCCCGGCGCATCCGGTCGATGATGATCTCCAGGTGCAGTTCACCCATCCCGCGAAGAATGGTCTGCCCTGTTTCTTCATCTGTATTGACACGCAGCGTGGGATCTTCTTCTACCAATTTGGAAATGGCTATGCCCATTTTATCGACGTCTACCTGTGTCTTCGGCTCGACGGCGACGGCGATCACCGGCTCTGGGATGAACATATTCTCCAGGGTGATCGGATGATCTTCGTCACAAAGCGTATCCCCGGTCTTTATTTCCTTGAAGCCTACGGCCGCGCCGATATCACCGGCTTCGATGAAGTCAATGGGATTCTGCTTGTTGGCGAACATCTTCATGATACGGCTGATCCGCTCTTTCTTACCGCTCCGGACGTTC
>JAMFRX010000222.1 GCA_026224995.1 Puia dinghuensis | reverse complement strand
GATTTCCTTCCCTTGTCTGTAAATTTTTTCCGTGTATCGGAATCTCAATGAAATATGATCTATCAACTATACACAAAAAAAAAGGCCCGTATAGAAATCCAGCCCGTTTTTAAATCCAATATCCTATGAAAAACCGAATAGTATATTTCAATCCACGTGCCAACAAAAACCTGCTTTCTTGTCCTCACTATAAACCAGCCCTTTACGAGAAATTGTCGTCCGACATTTCCTATTTAAACCGGACGATTGTTCCCTTTTTAGGAACAATCGTCCGGTTGCGGTAAAAGCCGTTGGCGCTACTCCGCCCGCAGGCTTTTAACAGGATTTCCCAAAGCAGCGCGCACCGATTGCAGACTCACCACTATTAGCGCAATCGCAATAGCGCCGATCCCCGCGACCACAAAGATCCACACCGAAAAATTCGCCCGGTAATCAAATCCCCGTAGCCACTCCTGACCGTAAACCCAGGCAATTGGCGCCGCGATCGCGAAAGCGACCAGCACCAGCACGATGAACTCGCGCGACAACAAGCCCCAAATCTGCACAACGCTTGCACCAAGCACCTTCCTGATGCCGATCTCCCGGGTTCGCTGCTCGGCGACAAAGGAAGCAAGGCCAAACAGTCCCAAACAGGTGATGAACAACGCCAGGATGGTAAACAGCCAGGAGAGATCGCCAACCTGCTCTTCGGCCCGAAACTTTGCCGAATAATCCTCCTCCGTAAAGGAGTAATCAAACGGACTGCCTGGTGAATATTTCAAGAAGACGGGCTGGATAATGGCGAGCGCCGCCTGCCGGGTAAGGCCTGGATTAAGTCGCGCCGTGATCACATGAATGCGCCTGTCCGTGCGAAGCGTGAAGAAAGTGGGTTCTACCGGACTGTAGGGCGACTTCATCACCATGTCCCCGACCACCCCGATGATCGGATAATTCTCGTCACCCCACCGGATGAATTCTCCCACCGGATGGCGAAGCCCCATAGACCGGGCGGCCGCTTCGTTGATGACAAATGCGCCGCTGTCCGTTGGGTAATCGCGTGAGAAATCCCTGCCTTCCTTTAACTGCCAGCCCACAGTCTTTCCAAAATCATAGCCTACAAATAAGGTCCCGATGGCCGGAGCCGAATTGGGATCACGTCCCTTCCAGTCGTAGCCCAGCATATCGTTTTCGACGTCCGTTGCAGGACTCGAAGACGCGGCCACTTCGCTCACGCCGCCTGACCGCATAAGCTCATCGCGGAACGCATCAAAATGTTCGATGAGACCCGGGCCGTTCGCGCTCACGGTGATCAGCCCCGCCCGCGTATAGCCCACGGACCGGTCTTGTGCATACTGGATCTGACGATGTACGACGAGTATACCAATGATGAGCGCTATGGAAATGGTAAACTGAACCACGATAAGCACTTTCCGGGCGGCCACTGCATTGCGACCCGACACAAATACACCCTTTAATACCTCTACCGGCCGAAAGCCGGACAGATAAAACGCCGGATAGCTTCCCGCCAGCAACCCGATAAGAAGGGTAAAACCACCTATGGTGAGCCAAAACCCCGGCGACGCCCATGGGAAGACCAACTGCTTGCCGGCCAGCCGATCGAATATCGGCATCAATAGTGCCGCCAGGCCGATAGCGATTGCAAGAGAAAGACAGGTCATCAGCAAGGACTCCCCCAGGAACTGGGTTATCAATTGCCCGCGGCCGGAGCCGACAGTCTTCCTCAATCCCACCTCCTTCGCCCGCTTGTTGCTCCGCGCCGTACTTAGGTTCATGAAGTTGATGCAGGCCAGGAGTAAAATAAAACAGCCGATCGCGGTAAACAACCTCACCATACGGATCTGCCCCCCGGCTGGTTTACCGTTTCGGAATTCATTGTATAAATGCCACTCGTCCATTGGCTGCAACGCCAGCTCTTCAAATCCGCCTCTCATATGTAGTTTGGACAGGTCTTTGATCCGGCCGGAGACCTCCGCCGCGGTTACGCCGTCAGCCAATTCCGCGTACAGTTCGAAATGATGGTCGCTCCAATCCTCCCCCATGGTGGTGCCCCGGTTAGCCTTATTGTCCCATGGTAGCAACACTGCAGTGCCATAGAATTGCGTGTTCTGCGGGAGATCGGCAAAGACGCCGCCGACCTTCAACTCCATGTGGCCATCCACCGTCACCATTTGGTTCAGGGCGTCGGCGTTCCCGAACAACGCCCGCGCCGCGGATTCGCTCAGCAGCAGGGAGGACGGGTCCTTGAAAGCCGTGACGCTGCCAGTGACCATCCGGAAGCTAAACATCGCCGGGAAGGAGGGCTGTGCCCACATCCCCCATTGCGAGAGATTTTTGTCTCCCACAGCTATAACATGACCTCCCTGACTGACCAGTGCCAGCTCCTTGAAGGCGGAAGGATGACGCGAGTAAAGTGCCGCTTCCATCGGAACGGAGGCCACGCTGGCGACGGTCACCTCGCTATTGAACCGAAAGATCGATAAGATGCGGGTAAGCGAAGCATGCCGGGAATGCCATTCGTTGAAGGTCGTCTCGTCCCGGACCCACAACCCGATGAGCATGGCAACAGCCATCCCAACCGCCAGACCGGTCATATTGATCAGCGAATAGAGCTTGTTTCTTCGCAGCTGCCGCCACGCCATGAGTAGATAGTTGCTGAGCATATAGCACGTTTTTTTTCGAATTTACAAAGATATTGACCCTTCGGTCGGAGAGTTCCAGACCACTTCCGAACCCGTCGAGGTTTTCCCGCGTCAATTTGCTTTTCCTGGCGGCCAGGGTCAAAGCCAGTTCTTCCTTGTCGGTTGATAAAACTATTTGGACGTTCAGTAGGTCGTAGGCCGGTGCCAGTTCCCAGTCTTCCTCCTTGGTCATGATCATTATATGTAAATACGTATAATTTTACTGAAAAATATATAATTATACGCATAAGCATATAGAAAACAAGGAGGACATCGTGAGCGATGGCCTTTTTGCTTAAATTTAGCTACCAAAACACTGCCCATGACTCGTATACTCCCACTGGTAGGACTGCTCTGCTGCTTCCTGCTCAGCAATGCCACGCCACCTTCATCCATCTCCGGCTATGTATTCCTGGATAGCAACCACAACGGCATAAAAGACGACAACGAAAAAGGAATAAAGGGGGTGGCTGTTTCCGATCAGGTAAACCTCGTCGTCACGGACGACAAAGGCTATTATCAGATCCGGGGATCCGCCGGATTCGGCTGCATCTTCATCAGTATGCCCGACGGATATACCTCCGACCATGGGTATTGGCAGAAAGTGGGCATGGCCGCAAAAGTTTCTATAGACTTCCCGCTTGTGCCGACGGCACCCCATACCTCCTTCTCTTTCATCCAGGCTTCCGATACCCATATAAGCGAAAAAACGCTGGACCGGATGCAAAAATTCCGCGCTGTGGTGGATTCCGTGAAACCGGATTTTGTGATCATTACCGGCGATCTGGTAAAGGATGCGCTGCGGGTGCCGGAAGGAGAGGCCAGGGGGTTATTCGAGCTCTTTCAAAAAGAGATCGGCAAGATGAATACCCCCATCTGGTGTATTCCCGGAAATCATGAGAATTTTGGGATCGAACGGCAGCTTTCGCTGGTAAGCCCCAAAAACCCCTTTTATGGCCGGAACATGTACCGGTACTATTTCGGCCCGGATTACTATTCCTTTAATTACGGTGGTTGCCATTTCATTGGGCTGAACAGCCTCAGCTTTGAGGACCTGTATTATTATGGGCATGTTGACTCCACCCAGCTGGAGTGGTTAAAACGGGACATCGCGGTTGTGCCCCTTTCCACGCCGATCATCACCTTTCAGCATGTGCCCTTGTTTTCCGGGGTGCTTAGTATGTCGGCCTTTAAGGACAACGGGTTCGATCGGACGGTGGAATGGGAGAACGGGGTGCTGCAATACCGGCATGTCGTATCGAATGCGCAGGAGGTGTATGCCATCCTGAGCAAGCACAACTATCCCCTGGCGCTCGCGGGCCATCATCATCTGCAGCAGAAGCTCACTATGGAAGGCGTCCAGACAAGGTTTGAGCAGACCGCCGCCGTTATCGGCCCTTCCGAAGAGGCGGGGCTACATCATCCATCGGGCGTGACGCTCTACCGTGTTGTGAATGGGGTGATTGACGAGGGGAGGTTTATCCGGTTATAGCCAGTTAAAAAGTTGCCCGCCCAATTGTAAATGGCTGCTACTCCCTTCGTTATTTTTTTTGCAAGGAAAAATTTCAGAGTTTGCGTTTTGTTAATCTAAGATCTCAAGGTTTTCCGGTAGATCATTTGAAAACAACAGGCTGTAAAAGCCGAAATAATTTTCCCGGCTATCGGCAGGTGCTGCCTGGCCGAATGGGATCGCCTGGGACACGAAGGG
>JAMFRX010000035.1 GCA_026224995.1 Puia dinghuensis | reverse complement strand
GTTGTCAACGCGGCGATATACTGCGCGTTATTAGCCACGTTCCACTGCCTCGACACCCCGTTAAAAGAATGTGCGGAAGGTCCCAGCCCCAGGTAGCTCTTCCCCTGCCAGTAGGAGCTGTTATGCCGGCTCCGCCTGCCCGGCAAGGCGAAGTTGGAGATCTCATAATGTTCGTAGCCTGCCTGTGCGGTCCAGTCCATGAGCTGCAGGAACTGCCTGGCCTGGTCTTCGGGGTCGACGTCGGCGACGCGATGGCGGCGTATCAGGGTATCCAGGGTCGTCTTTGGCTCTACCGTCAGCGCGTAGCAGCTCAGGTGCGGAACTCCCAGCCCGATGGCCTGCTCTACATTGTACTGCCAGTTGTCGTCCGGCAGGGTAGGGCCGCCATAGATGAGGTCGATGCTCATATTCCCGAACCCCTGTTCCTGTGCCAGCCGGATACATTCCCGGGCCTGCTGCGCGTTATGCGCGCGATTCATCCACTGAAGGTCCGCATCGAAAAAGCTCTGGATGCCGATGCTGAGCCGGTTGATGCCCGCAGTTCGCCAGGCAGACAGCTCAGATGCGGTGATGTTGTCCGGGTTCGCTTCCAGGGTGATCTCCGCATCCGGGGCCAAGGGGAACAAGGATCGCAGCCTGTCCAGGATGCGTTCGAGCTCTTCCTGGTTGAGCAGACTGGGAGTCCCGCCGCCGAAATAGACCGTCTCTACGGGCTCTTCACCGATATAATCTCGTCTTAACTCCATTTCCCTCAATAAAGCGGGGATAAAATCGTTTTTACCCTTCATTGACGTGGAAAAATGGAAATTGCAGTAATGACAGGCCTGCCTGCAATAAGGGATATGAAGATAGATACCTGCCATCCGGCAAAGATACGGCGATATGGCCGGAGGCGGATGTCGGGGAACAGCCTGATGCGGCTGCCACGACCCGGCCTGCTGGTAGTTTGCCTCCTGTTCCTTATGCCTTTCTGCGGATGGACGCAATACTCCCTGCATTTCGTCCCCGTGGATAAAGACTCCGGCTTCCTCCGGAACCGGCTCTTCCTAACCACGAGTTTCAAGTCCCGCGATGCCTGTACGGAATATATCTACAATCTCGTCCCGCTGCTACAGGCAAAAGGCTTTTCCACCGCTTCGGTCGACAGCGTCACCTATGGGGCCAGGGAGGCGACCCTCCGGCTGTTTGTAGGCTCCCTATGGCGCTGGGGCTATATCGATACCCGCCGGATCGACCCGACGCTCCTGGCGTCCGTTGGCTGGAACCCCAAGACCTTCGCCCATCGTCCCCTGGACTTCCGGCAATACCAGGCCCGGCAGCAGCTATTGCTGGATTACATGGAGAACAACGGGTACCCTTTCGCGAAAGTAAGCCTCGACAGCATCACCCTGCGGGACTCCGGGGAGATCTCGGCCGTGCTCAAGGTCGACAAGGGTCCGCTCTATAAGATCGATAGCATCAGGGTTTATGGCACCGCGAAGATCTCCAACGACTTCCTCCAGCGTTAACTCATCATCCCTGACGGCAGCCTTTACCGCAAAGACCGGCTGCAAACGATAAGCAAGAAGCTGCTGGAGCTGCCGTATGTACAGGAACAGCAGCCCTGGAGCCTCACGATGACGGGCGAAGGCTCCGTCGTCAACCTTTATCTTAAATCGAAGAAGAGCAGCGAGATCGATGCCCTCATAGGCTTTCTTCCCAGCAGCGACCCGACCCTGGGCAACAAGATCCTCGTCACCGGCGAGGCCACTATCGACCTCAAGAACCAGCTGGGCAACGGCGAGACGATATCCCTCAACTGGCAGCAGCTGGAACAGAGCTCACCCCGGCTGGACCTGGTGTTCCAGCAGCCTTATATCTTTCATTCACCTTTTGGGCTCAATTTCAACTTTGATCTCTACAAGCAGGACTCCACCTATATCAACCTCAACCTGATCGTTGGCGCGCAGTATACGCTCTCCGCCAACCAGAGCGGCTCCGTCTTCATCCAGGAGGCCAGCTCCAGCCTGCTGAATGTGGATACCCTGGAGATCATCGCTGCCCATGCCCTTCCCAGCGAGGCGGATATCAACGCCGTAAGCCTGGGGATGACCTATGATCTCAACAATACCAACTATAGGTTCAATCCACGTCGTGGGAACGAATTCAGCTTCCTGGGCACCGTGGGAACCAAGACGGTGAAGCAGAACCCGCTGATCGCACAGCTCAAGGATCCCAACGACACCAGCTTCAGCTTTGCCAGCCTCTACGATACGGTGAAGCAGCATTCCTATGAGTTCCTCGTGAAAATAGCGGCCGCGCATTATTTTCCGCTGAGTCGGGCGTCTACGCTGAAACTGGGATTCAACGGCGGCGTCTTCAGCAGCCCCAATACCTACCGCAACGAGCTGTTCCTTATCGGCGGCTACCGGCTGCTCCGGGGATTCGACGAGCAGAGCATCCTGGCCTCCCAGTATGCGGTCGGCACGCTGGAATACCGCTATCTTGTTGGGCTGAACTCTTTCCTCTTCACCTTTGTCGACGCCGGATGGGCTAAGAATAACGGGCCCGGCTTTGGTCTGAACAGCACCTATCTGGGCACTGGTCTCGGCATGGCCTTCGAGACCAAGGCCGGGATCTTCAATATATCGTATGCAATTGGCATGACGAGTCAAACCAGCTTTGATTTCCATGATGCTAAAATTCACTTGGGATATGTCAGCTTTTTTTAATTGCTAACCCTAACTTTGTACACGTGACCAAACTCTTGTTCCTCTTTTTATCCTGCTTATTGGTGTTTGGCGACCTCTGCGCACAGACTGACTCCACCCGACCGCCTGACGGACTGCCTGTCCAGGCCCATGATACAGGCGTCGTGCCGTCCCTGCCCCGGCATGACAGCACGGTACATCATCTTTCGCACCGGGACTCGCTGCGCCGGGATTCCATCGCCCGGGTGCGCAGGGCTGTCCGGGATTCGCTCCGGCTGGTGCAGGGCGCTGCTGCAAAAGATTCCATCGCTGCTGCTCTCCATGCCGCCGCCGCCAGAGATTCGCTGGCAGCTGCCGGCCATGCCGCAGGTTCGGCGGAATCTGCGAGCCAGGGCAGAGCAGGCGCAAAAGATTCCATCCGGGCCGTCCTTGCGCACGCACCGCCGGTGACCGATGCATCCGGCCCTGACGCAGTGTTGTCCTGGCCGCCGGTCACCGACGCGAACGGACTACTGATCGTGTCGCCGTTCCCGGCGACGATTCCGCCGTAGCTCGTAAACGACTGCCCGGTTCCGAGGACCAGATTCGCTGAGCCGGTCTGCGTTCCTGGAGTCTCGTCATAGCCAATGATCAGATTCCCAAGCCCGTTCGGAACACCGGTCGTGCTGCCAACGCCGCTCTCAAGCTGCACATTCATCCCGCCGAACAGCAACGTGTTCCCGGACCGCGTAACGCCGGCCAGCGTGGCCTGCAAGGCGCTGACCTCGGTCGTCAAGGTCGTGACCTGCGACTGCAGCGACGTGATCTCGCTCTGATCCGCTGACGTCCCAGCGGGTCCTTGGTTGCCGGTCGCGCCCTTCACCCCGGCGGGACCTTGCGCGCCGAACTTGATCGACGCTTTCCCATGCGGACAAGTGCCGGTGAACTTCACCACCGTCAACACACCCTTGCCGCTGACACAACCATGCAACTCGCCACCCGGCCCAGTAGTGACCTTCGCCGCAGC
>JAMFRX010000221.1 GCA_026224995.1 Puia dinghuensis | reverse complement strand
GTTGAAAGGTGGAGCCCATCCCCAGCAGGCCAAGGACGGCTAGGCCGTCACCGATAGAATAATCACATGTCCAACGTGGGATCGAAAGATCCAGGTATTGCGGTGTCATCTTATCGAGCGCTGCATTTAGCCGTGACGGATCGAGGGTGCTCATCCAGGAGCCGATGGAACGGCTTTGATCCTGCGGCAGGAGGGCATAGAGCGCAAAATGCCTGTCCTGACCGCAAGGCAGCTCCACCATCGTAAAAGAAGTATCGGAGAATGTGCGCACGACCTGGTGTTTACGCATATACGGTACCGAATGGGCCGAAACATCCCCTGCATGGTTCCGGGAGAAATCTTCCCAATAGGTATCGCTCGGCTCGAAGGGCGTGGACCAGCTGCTCTTGAAATAAAGGGCATTCAGGAGGATCATCGCATCGGTAGGCTGTGTAGCGTCGAGGATGTGGGTGATCTCACCCTGGGTATTCTGTGCGAGCCAGTCGTTGACGTGGGCCGCTGCCATTTTTGAGCCAAAATCCAGTGGCTGAACCGGCGCATAGTAGAAGGTTTCCATCAGCTGTTGGTAATCCGGGACCAGGGTTAGCCGGCGCCGGTTATACCAAAGGGCGTTGGCGATGCTGAACTGCGCCTGGTCGGCTTCGAGGGGCAGCTGCTGCAGGGTCTCCTTGCAGAGGCCGTTGATGCTGGCCAGCTCGAGGTCGCTGGCTTGCATGGCCTGGATGATGGAGTCCCTGGTCTCGTGCGCGGCGCCGTTGCAGAGCATTCCCAGCGTAAGGTAGAGGCTAAGCGGGGAGACCAGCTTGTTGCTGTTGGAGGTATCTTCGGCGAGCACGGCATCCAACAGGCGGAAGGCGAATTGGTTGTGGCTTAGGGTGAACTCCGGATGAGGCATGCTGTGGGGGCTAACACCGGGGGCGGCAGGCAGAAAGGCGAACAAGCCCGGGAGGAGGAAATAGAGGAAGCGGTTTTGCATAACGGGGCTGCGATCTTTCCAGGGTCTTAGCGGGTGACCAAATGTACGGAGTTTCGGCAAAAAAGAATAATATCGTATTTTATTCAGGGATGAAGCTATCGCAACCGATAAAAAGACAGTTTCGGGTCGCCGCCTACAGTTCTCCGGCGATTGCCGCGCTCAGCGTGACGCCCGTATTTATTTTAAGCAAGCTGCCCCTTACGCTCTATCCCTGGGCTATACTATTCAGCGCTATCCTGGTGTTTTTGATCTGGATGGTCAATATAGGCGTGTATGCTTACGAGCGGAGTGGCGTGAAACGATATGTGCTAAGCTGTCTCTGCTGTAGCCTGCTCACCTTTCTTCTTTTTCATCACTATTTTATCCAGGCGGGCGACCGGCGTTTTAGCTCGGCCGGGGGTGGGATGCATTTTCATCTGATCATCTTTTTGGCGGTGAATACGGTCGTGCTGATCCTACAGGACCTTGTCGTCAGCAGGGAAAAGAATGCCGCGATGGAGCTAGAGAATGCCGAGCTGCGGCTCAGGAATGTAGAGGCCGTGAACCTCAAGCTGATGCAGCAGGTGCAGCCGCATTTTCTATTCAACTCGCTGAGCACCCTGAAATCGCTGATCAGCCTTTCGCCCGAGCAGGCCACCGAATATCTTGTACGGCTATCCGGTTTCCTGAGGGCTTCGAATGACTCCTATACGGGAAGCATCGTGAAGTTGGGCAAAGAGCTGGACCTTTGCGTCGATTACCTGGAAATGCAGCAGATCCGGTTCGGCGAGGCGCTTAGGAGCACCATAGAGGTGCCGGCGGAAATGCGGGAGTCGGGCTTCGTGCCGGCATTCAGCTTGCAGCCGCTGATAGAAAACGCGATAAAGCACAATGTGCTTACGCGGGAACGGCCATTGACTATCCGCATTGTGTACCGGAATGAGGTCATCACCGTCACCAATAACCTACAGAAAAAGCAGGCGGTGGGAGAGGCGGGGGGCACCGGGCTGGTGAACTTGCGGGAGCGGTATAAGGCGCTCGGCGGCGAGCCTATAGTGATCGAAGAGACGGCCAGTGAATTTTCGGTAAGTATAAAAGTCTTCGCTTATGAAAGTAGTGATCGTTGAAGATGAGCCGCTGACGGCGAAAGACCTGGAGGCATGCATCCTTGCCGCCGAGCCATCTGCGGAGGTCGTCGCCACCCTTGCTTCGGTCGAGGAGGCCATCGGTTATTTTAAGGCGCATGCGGCCCCTGATCTTATCTTTAGCGATATACAGCTGGGAGATGGGCTGAGCTTCCCGATCTTCGAAGCCAGTGAGCAGGTCGTTCCGGTGATCTTTTGTACGGCCTATGACGAATATGCGTTGGAGGCTTTCAGGGCGGCGGGGATCGACTATGTGCTGAAGCCCTTTACGACTAAGAGCATTGCCGCGGCGCTGGCTAAATACAATGCGTTCAGGAGCCGGTGGGCGGCGCCAGCGTATGGTGGGCTGGCGGGGCTGTTTGGGCAGGACCCGGGAAAGCGGTCGATACTCGTTCATTACAAGGACAAGATCATGCCGGTAGCATTAGCCGACATCGCCTTATTCTATCTTAAGAACGAGTCTGTCCGGCTGGTGACGTTCACCAAGCAGCAATATGTTGTGGGGAAGAAGCTGGAAGAGCTGGAGCGCATTGGCGGTTCGATGTTCTACCGGGTGAACAGGCAATGTCTTGTCAGCAGAGAGGCGATCAAAGACGTCGCGCAGGATGGGGGCAGGAGGCTGCTGGTCAACCTGATGGTGCCGTTGGAGGAAAAGGTAATGGTGGGAAGGCTGAAGGTCAGTGATTTTTTAGCGTGGCTGGAGGGGACGAGATAGTCGGCGTGGCCAGCAGGCATTTCAACCCGTATTTTGAGCAGTTGAGCCGAGTAGCATTGGCGGCGTGGCCGGCTGTGATTAAATTAGCCGGTTCATAAATTGTTAACGCTAAAAAATCAACAAGATGAGAACAAAGCTTTTGATCCTCGGTGGAGTGCTGGCGGCTGGCGTCGTCATCCACCATTCGGGTCACTGTCCGCTGATGGAAGCCAAGAAGGCTTTTGCGCGGCATTCGGTGAGCGCTCCGGCCAGGGAGTCCCCTGTTGGTGGACAGGCCAACGAAGCCGTTACGGGCGAGGCCCTTTCGGCTGTGGCCAGGTAAGTCTTTTCGCAAGCTGCTGTCAGGGACCCGCTATTGCGGGTCTTTGACGTTAATGCCAGGATTGTTGAATGTTTTGCCAATCGAGGGGACCGAAATGTAGGGGATATTTGTGATCTTTCTCCAAATGCGTGTTTTCCTTATCGTTTTATTGTCCGGCGCCACTATGATAGCTAAGGCTCAGCAATCTATCAGATTGACGGAGCATTGGGAATTCATCCGCCAGGACCTGGGCGGTGTTTGGGAGGCAGTACGGCCGGTGGTCGCCGGAGATCCGGGTGGTGTTCCGGTATGGCAGCCGGTGACGCTTCCGCATTGTGTGAACGCCCGGGATGCCGTCGATCCTGACGGTAGCTATTACCAGGGGCCTGCGTGGTACCGAACGAGGCTGCGGGTGCAGAATCCGTATGCCGGCGGACGGGTGCTGCTGCATTTTGAGGGAGCGGGGCAGGAAAGTGAGGTGTATGTGTATACTACCAGGGTCGGGAGCCATACGAGCGGTTATGACGAGTGGACGGTAGACATCACCGATGCTGTCGCGGCCTTTAAAAAGGATACGAGCCTCGAACGCCGGTTTGGGGGGCTGATACCCGTGGAAATTCGAACTGACAATGGACGTGATCTGGAAAGGATACCTTCGGCCCTATCCGACTTTACGGTTTATGGGGGGCTATACCGGTATGTGGACCTGGAATATGTGCCGGCGGTGTCGATCGCCGGTGTTTTTGCGGACGCGGTTGTGGATACGGTCCTGGCAGGCGGGTCCAAAAGATCGGGCAGCGTGAAGGTAAGGGCTTTGTTGAATCGGCCGGCGGGAGGAAGGGCGGAGGGTTTTGTAGTGAGGCTCAAGGACCCGGAGGGAAGAGTAGTTCGGCAGGAGGAGCGGAAAGGAGCGGGGGAAGATACTATCGGACTGGGCGAAGTGGTCGTTAAGAACGTGGAGCTATGGTCGCCGGACCGGCCTTCTTTATATGAACTTTCAGTTAGCTTAAGTGACGCTAGCGGTGTGGAGTGTTCGCAGACGACAAAGATAGGCTTTCGCAGCTTTAGCTTTGTCGACCATGGGCCGTTCCTGCTTAACGGGAGACGGCTTTTGCTGCGGGGTACCCACCGGCACGAGGATGCGGCCGCGGTGGGTGCGGCGATGACGGAAGAGGCGATGCGGAGCGAGATGATCCTGATCAAAGGGATGGGGGTCAACTATATCCGGCTGGCGCATTATCAGCAATCGGCTATCATCCTGGGGCTTTGCGACAGTCTGGGTATCCTGGTATGGGAAGAGATACCGTGGTGCCGGGGAGGGCTTGGCGGCTCCCGTTACCAGGAGCAGGCGCGGCGGATGTTGACGAATATGATCAGCCAGCATTATAACCATCCGGCGATCATCATCTGGGGGCTGGGTAATGAGAACGACTGGCCAGGGGATTTTCCTGCGTTCGATAAAGAGAAGATCCGGAGCTTTATGAAGGCCCTAAATGGGCTTGCGCACCGGCTGGACCCTTCGCGGAAGACGGCCATCCGCAGATGCGATTTCTGCAGCGACATACCGGATGTGTATTCTCCTAGTATCTGGGCAGGCTGGTATCGCGGCATTTTTACAGAATACCAGGCTAGTACGGAAGAGGCCTTCAAGACAATACCACACTTTGTACATATGGAATGGGGCGGCGACAGCCATGCCCGTCGGCATAGTGAGAATCCTGATACCGCTCTGCTCAAGGTGCGCAGCGGTCAGGGTACGGATGAGCGTACGGGGGATGCCTCCCTGTATGGCGGCGCCGCCCGCGTCTCGAAGGATGGGGACTGGAGCGAGACCTATATCTGCAATCTTATAGACTGGCATCTCAAGGAGCAGGACAAGATGCCCTGGCTTACCGGATCGGCACAATGGGTCTTCAAGGACTTCTCTACGCCGCTGCGGCCGGACAATCCCGTGCCGTTCGTGAACCAAAAGGGCGTCGTGGAGCGTGACGGGACCATAAAAGAAAGTTATTATGTCTTCCAGTCGTATTGGACGACCAGGCTAATGGCGCATATGTACGGTCATTCCTGGCCGGTGAGATGGGGAAGGCTGGGAGAGGAGAAGATGGTTAAGGTCTACTCCAATGCCGAGGACGCGGAGCTCTTCCTTAATGGGAAGAGCGCTGGTGTCCGAAAGCGGAATAGTCAGGATTTTCCGGCGGCCGGGCTGCGTTGGGCCGTTGAGTTCCTACCGGGTGTGAATGCGCTGCGTGTGGTAGCGCGCCGGGGAAAGGAGGAGGTGGTGGATTCCCTTAGTTTTGTCTACCAGACGGAGAAGTGGGGCAAGCCGGCGAAGTTGGAGATCAGTGCATCGGGCGGCGACACGGTGACAGTGCGGGTGCGGCTTCTGGATGCCAATGGCGTGCCTTGTCTGGATGCGGCGAACTGGGTCCGGTGGGGTTTGGCGGGCGAGGGCAATTTGCTGGACGATCTGGGTACATCTACTGGTTCGCGATATGTGCAGGCATTCAATGGCGTGTCGATGATCCGGGGAGTGCGTCATGGCGGGGCTTCCGTGGTGAGCGCTTCGGTGCAAGGGTTGCCGACAATATTTATACAATTGTAAGCGATGAAATATATGTTGTTTTTGGCGCTGTCCCTGGCTGCGGCTATTGGAGTAAGGGCGCAGGTTGGGGAGGTTGTTCGGACGCTTCGGGCTTCGGTGATAGCCGAGGCGGCTGCGGCGATGAAGGAGCGGCCTGTTACCGTTACCGCGGCGCATTCGGAGCGGAGTGCTGGTGGGCTGCATGATTTCTTTTCTGAGGGCGACTATTGGTGGCCGAATCCCAAGTCGCCGGACAGTCCGTGGGTCGAGAAAGATGGGCAGACCAATGCGGGAAATTTTGTCGCGCATCGGTTGGCGATGATCCGGCTCAGCCGATTAGTGGGCGCATTGGGGTCGGCATGGACGCTGACGCATGACGACAAATATGTGCGGCAGGCGCTGTTGCATTGCAGGGCCTGGTTCGTCGATACGGCGACGATGATGAATCCCGATCTGCGATTCGCGCAGGCGGTGAAGGGGCGGGTAACGGGGCGGAGCTGGGGGATCATCGATACGATCCAGCTGATGGAAGTGGTGCAGGGACTCGAGGCTATGGCCGGTTCCGGGGCGATGGACGCGGAGTTGCTGGAGAAGATCAGGGCCTGGTTCTCGCGTTATCTGCAATGGCTGATGACGCATCCGTACGGACAGGCGGAGATGAATGCCGCCAATAACCATAGCACCTGTTGGCTTATGCAGGTGGCGGCTTTTGCGCGGTTCACTGGCGACAAAGAGCTGATGGCGTTCTGCCGGCAGCGTTATAAGACGGTGCTGCTGCCGAGGCAGATGGCTGCCGATGGCGGCTTTCCGCTGGAGCTCAAGCGGACTAAGCCCTATGGCTATTCGCTCTTCAACCTGGATGCGATGGCGATGATCTGCCAGATACTTAGCGTTCCCGGAGATGACCTGTGGCATTATCAGACGGACAGCGGGCGGTCTATTGAAAAAGGGATCGGGTTCCTCTATCCGTATATTGTTGATAAGCGTAAATGGCCGTATGCGCATGATGTGATGATCTGGGATCAATGGCCGGTGGCGCAGCCTGCGCTGCTCTTCGGGGCGTTGGCGTTGGGCCACAGGGAGTGGCTGGAGACCTGGAAGGGGCTGGACCATGAGCCGGGGAATGCGGAGGTCATAAGGAATTTGCCGGTGCGGCATCCGTTGATATGGATGGGGACGCCGGCCGCCGGGACGTCGGCGGGTGGTCAGGGCGGCCCTTCGATGGGTGGGCAACCGGCGGCGGGCGTGGGTGCTAAGCCCCCGGTGGATGTAGCCCGGGTGATGGCGGATATAGAACGGCAGGTGCGGGTTATGCTGGATTCGGTGAAGGCGATTCGGGATACGGGGATGATGGGTCTTTTTTCGCCAAGGACCATCGAGAACGGCCGGCTTAAGCTGGTAGCTTCCCGGGATTGGACCAGCGGCTCT
>JAMFRX010000034.1 GCA_026224995.1 Puia dinghuensis | reverse complement strand
GGGCCGGGCACCAGGGTCGTCTACGAAAAGGGTTGTGAATTCGCCTGGGGCGACAGCTTAGATCCACGCGCGGCCCTCGCCGCGGCGGCCCAGGCGGACATAGTGATCATGGTGCTCGGAGACGCCTCTACCAGCGAGGCCATCCACAATGTCCGCAACACCAGCGGGGAGAACCGGGACTATGCGACCCTGATCCTTCCTGGCGATCAGGAGAAGCTGCTGGAAGCCGTTTGCGCAACGGGCAAGCCCGTTATCCTGGTGCTGCAGGCAGGGAGGCCCTATAACCTGAGCTATGCAGCCGCACACTGCAAGGCTATCTTAGTCAACTGGCTGCCTGGTGAAGAAGGAGGTCCCGCGACTGCCGACGTCCTCTTCGGCGCCTATGATCCCGCGGGCAGGCTGCCTATGACCTTTCCAAGAGACGCGAGCCAGCTTCCGCTCTATTACAATTTCAAGACCTCGGGCCGGGGCTACGACTATGTAGACCTGCCCTTCCACCCGCTATACCCATTCGGCTACGGACTGAGCTATACCACGTTCACCTACTCGGGCATCAGCACACGGCAGAACGAAGACGGCACGGTCAGCGTAAACGCCAAGGTCACGAACACCGGCCAGCGTGATGGCGACGAAGTAGTGCAGCTATACGTCACCGAGATGTATGCCAGCGTCAAGACAAGGGTAATGGAGCTCAAGGACTTCCAGCGGATCCATCTTGCAGCGGGAGAATCGAAGCAGGTAGCTTTTACCTTAACGCCTTATCAGCTGTCGCTGCTGAACGACCAAATGGACCGGGTAGTGGAGCCCGGGGCCTTCAGGATCATGGTAGGCGGGCACAGCCCCGACTATACCGCCGCGGACAGGATCAAGAACAGCGTAGGATTCCGGAGCGCTTCGGAAGGCGTGAACGACTCGCTGGAATACACTCGCGCATACAAGGCCGATTTCGTCCTGGCGCCGGGGACAGAGGGAGAAGACCCCTCCACTCACAAGAAAATGGTTCCTGTAGTCGTCACAAACCAGGGAAATCTTACGGATGTGGGGAAATTAAGTCTCTACGTCAACGGCGTCCAGCAAGGTGACGTGCATCATTTTGAGCTGGCGCCCGGGGCTTCGAAAACGATCTCCTTCCCCCTCACAGGAACCGGTGACCTGGATTGCATCTTTACCACCAAATACAAGAGCGCGGCCAGACGATATACCCTGACGGCTGACAGCCCCCTGATGGCGGGCACCGCCAAAATAAATCTTACGCCACGCACGGACGAGCCCGTCCACGATTCCATCTTCGCCCGAGCCCTGGTGCTCAAGGACAAGGGCGTGCTCGTGGCCTTTGTCGCCGTAGACCTCGCCGTCTTCACCAGCGCCAGGATCGAGCAACGCTGCAAAGAGCTATACGGCATCGATAAAGTGATGCTCAGCTCTTCGCATAATCACTCGGAGCCGCAGCCGGGAGGAAAGCGGTCCTTCCAGGGTAATCCGTATACGGCCTTCTATGAGGACCAGATCATAAAGGCCGTTGGCGAAGCCGTGCACGGGCTCTTCCCTGCCCGCATCTCGGCCGGACACCAGAGCTTTCCTCAGCTGGGCTTTAACCGGCTGATCGTCCGGGAAGATGGCCACGCCCGCGAATCGTGGTTCTCAGACGACCAATATACCAGCGAAAACCCGGAAAGGATACCCTTTGGTCCCGTAGACCCGGAAGTAGGTGTCATCCGCATCGACGATCTGCAGGGCGAGCCCAGGGTCATCCTGATGAACTATGCCTGCCATGCGGACATCGTCTGCTTCAACTATGCCGTGAGCGCCGATTATCCGGGCGTAGCCTGCCGTAAGGTAGAAGAGGCCTTTGGGAACAGGGTCAACTGCCTGTTCATCCAGGGGGCTGGCGGCAATATCGAGTCGCTGCAGATCAGCAGCCGCCGGAAGGGACCCGACGACCCTTTTCAAACGGACTATGCCCCCATGGAAAGAACGGGGGAGCTGCTGGCTTTCCAAACCGTCAAGCTGGCCAGGAGCCTGACCCCGGCTCCCGGAAAACAGGAGATACGGTATCTGGATGACTCGCTGCATTTCACCGGCCGTTTCAATAAGAAGCTGGACTACAACGTCCACCTTTCCACGCTGCTCATCAACAGGAATATTGCCATAGCGGTATGCCCCGGCGAACTTTTTGTGCAGCTGCAGCTGGACTGGAAAAGACAGATGACGCTGGCGGAGGTCAAGCCTTTTCTCTTCGGCTATACCTGGAGTCAGGGCAGCTGGCCTGGCTATGTCGCAGACGTTCGTTCCGCGGCATTGGGCGGCTATGGAGCGGACCAGGGCGACAACCTCATTGAGCCTGGGGCAGGAGAGGCGATCATGACGCGGCAGCTGGCCGATTTCTACCATCTGAATGACCTGATGCGGGAGAAACCGGGGCCGGTTGGGTTCAAGGCGGGCGCGCAATGGATCGTCAAGCCGTTTTAACAGTTTTTAGCCTTGGGTCCAGGCCACGCCACCGGCCTGTCGGGTATCTAGCAGAGCATGAAGATCGGGTTATTTCTGGCGCTCTTCCTTGCAGGAGGCCGCGTCCTGGCCCAATGCCCCGGCGAAACCGTGGAAATTATAGACTCTGGCTATCACTGCGCTGGGGATACATTGGCAATAATAGCTTCGGGTCCCATCAGCCAGATCGTATGGTACAAAGATGGCCAGATCGTCAAGACCGCGACGGCGGCGACGATCGTCTCTCCTGTAGCCATTGTTGCAGGAGGCAACGGCCATGGAAACGCCGCCAACCAGTTCGACTACCCTTTTCAGATCGGCGTGGACGGGAATGGCTACCTCTATGTGGCGGATGAAGGCAATACACGGGTGCAGCGCTTTCCCCCAGGCTCTACGAGCCGTACGCCCGGGACGACGGTAGGCGTGTCCCCCCTGCGAAACGGGAACACCTATTTCGGTCTTGCGCTTGACGGGAGCGGGAATAGCTATGTCAGCGATGGGAACTTGCATGCGGTCCAGAAATTTGCGCCCGGCGATACCGTCGGCGTCACGGTGGCGGGAGGGCATGGTCCCGGCTGGGCGGCCAACCAATTTGGAGTTCCGTCGAGGCTTTGTATGGATGCGGCGGGAAACCTCTATGTCAACGATCTGAACACCGTTGGGTTCAGCGGCCGGGTGCAAAAATGGGCGCCGGGCGCCACGGCCGGCGTGACGGTCGCAGGCTACTCTCTCAATCAATTGCTGGAGCCGGCGGGCATCGCCGCCGATGACGCCGGGAATGTCTACATTTCCGAACTATGGAATAGCCGGATCACCAAATGGGCGCCCGGCGCCAATAGCGGAGTGATCGTAGCCGGCGGCTACGACAGCGGCAGCGCGGCAAATCAGCTCAACTACCCGGAGGGACTGTGCCGGGGAAAAGACGGGACCCTCTATATAGCGGATTCCAGGAATCATCGTATCCAGCAATGGGCGCCCGGCGCTTCCGAAGGCGTGACCATCGCAGGCGGGAACGGGCCGGGGAACGGATTCAATCAGCTCAACAACCCCAATGACGTGTTCCTCGACAGCCAGGGCAAGCTATATATCTCCGACGCTGGCAACCTGCGCATTTTGAAGCTGGAGCAGACGATCTATACGTATATCGACTCCCTCCTGGTCCCCCAGTCGGGGGGTGTCTATACCGCTGTCGTTACCATCGCAGGCAGCTGTTCGATGACGACGGACCCGATAGTCATCCGGCCCGGTGTCGACCCTAACTTAAGCGTTTCCGCTTCCGCCAACCCCGTATGCGCCGGCGACACCATCGTCGTCAAAGCTACCGTGGGCGGGACCGGGTTCGATCCTGCCTTTCAGTGGCAGGTAAACGGGGCAGCCGTCGGGGATAGCAGCCCTGTCTACACCGAGCCGCGCCCATCCAATGGCGAAGTGATCGCCTGTTCGGTGAGTGACGCCCCGTCCTGCGTGACGCCAGCTTCCATCAGTGTGGTCATGACGGTCAATCCGCTGCCGGCGGTGGGTTCAGGGCAGATCTTCTCCGTCGCTTATGGCCAATCGATCACCCTGGCCCCCTCGCTTACCGGGGACATCGCCGCCTATTCCTGGAGCCCCGCCGCGGGTCTTTCCGATGCGAGCATCGCGGATCCTGTAGCCAATCCAGGGAGCACCACCGACTATACACTAAGGATCACCACGGCCGAAGGATGCAAGGACAGCGGCTATATAACGGTCTATGTATTCACCCCGCTGAACATCCCCGGCGCTTTTACCCCAAACGGTGATGGAAAAAACGATGTCTTTTACGTGCTGGGCGGACCTGCGGGCCTCGTCATCAGGGAACTCGCCGTCTTCGACCGCTGGGGACAGCGGGTATTTCAGGCCCACGATGCGCCTGCTGGCGACCGTTCCTTCGGCTGGAACGGACAGGAGGGCGGATCGCCTGCACCGGCAGGTGTCTATGTGTATATCGTTTCTGTCCGCCTGCCCAATGGACTGGAGCAGCAATATAAAGGAACGATCATGTTAATAAGATAAGCCCAGGCCACGCCGCCCGCCTGCCTGGTATCTACTGAAGCATGAAGATCGGGTTGTTTCTGGCGCTCCTCCTCGCAGGAAGCCGCCTCCTGGCCCAATGCCCGGGCGAAACCGTGCAGCTCATAGACTCTGGCTATTATTGTACCGGCGATACCCTGGCAGTAACGGCAACTGCCCCCATTAGCCAGATCGTATGGTATAAGGACGGCCAGGTCGTCAAAACGGTGATGGCCAACTATATCATCTCGCCAGTAGCCATCATCGCAGGAGGCAATGGCCAGGGCGCCGCCGCCAATCAATTTCAGGTACCTTACCAGATCTGCGTGGACGGGAATGGCTACCTCTATGTGGCGGATGAAGGCAATATACGGGTGCAGCGCTTTCCGCCCGGCTCCACCAGCCGCACCAATGGAAGCACGGTAGAGGAGTCCCCCATACACCCCAACAACAACTATTTTGGCGTTTGCCTCGACAATCATGGCAATCTCTACACCAGCGACGAGGCCCTGAATGCGGTGCAGCAATGGACGCCTGGCGCGACCAGCGGCATCACGGTTGCGGGCGGTCATGGCGCGGGGGCGGCTCCCAATCAATTTCAACAGTGCACCAAGATCAATACGGACGCTGCGGGAAATCTCTACGTTGGCGATCCGGACAACTACCGGATCCAGAAATGGGCGCCTGGCGCCACCGCTGGCGTGACAGTAGCAGGTGGGAATGGTCAAGGTGGCGGAAGCAATCAATTACACGGGTCGGTTAGCGCTGTAGTGGATAATGCCGGAAATATCTATGTCGCGGACGTGCTCAATCAACGGGTACAAAAATGGGCGCCTGGCGCCACCGAAGGTATCACTGTCGCAGGAGGCAATGGCCAGGGCAATGCCGCTAATCAACTGAACTATCCTCTCGGCATCTGCGTGGATAACGATGGGAATATCTATATCGCGGATCATTATAACTATCGGGTACAGAAATGGGCCCCCGGCGCCACCCAAGGCGTCACCGTAGCAGGCGGCAATGGCCCCGGCGCCGGCTTCAACCAGATCGACAACCCTTGCGACGTCTTCCTGGACAGTCAGGGAAAATTGTACATCGCCGACAGCCTGCGCGTTCTAAAGCTTCAGCAGACCATCTACTCCTCGATCGACTCCATGTACGTCACCCTGGCCGGCGGCGTCTATACCGCCGTGGTCACCCTTGCCGGAAGCTGTTCGATGTCATCCAATCCCGTGGTCATCCGGCCCAGCGTCAACCCCGACCTAAACGTCATTCCCTCCGCCAACCCCATCTGTGCCGGCGATACCGTTCTCTTCACCGCCTCTATTGTCAATACCGGCTTCAACCCGGCTTACCAATGGCAGGTGAACGGGGCAGCAACCGGAGATAACAGCCCCAGCTATACCGATCTCCATCCATCTAACGGCGACGCGATCTCCTGTACGATAAGCGATGCGCCGTCCTGCCTGCCGCCGACGGCAGTAAACGTCGTCATGACCGTCAATCCCGTTCCGGCGGTAGCGCCCAACCAGGTATTTTCCGTGGCCTATGGGCATTCAATACCCCTGGCTCCTGCGCTCACCGGGAATATAGCCTCCTATGCCTGGACACCAGGCGCCGGCCTTTCCGATACGACGATCCGTGACCCGGTGGCGAACCCGCTGGTCACGACACGGTATGACCTGAAAGTGGTCACGGCAGAAGGGTGCGCGGACAGCGGCGATATAACGGTATATGTTTATACCCCCCTGAACATCCCCGGCGCTTTTACGCCAAACGGAGACGGCCGTAATGATGTCTTTTATGTTCTGGGAGGACCGGCAGGTCTCGTCCTCAAGGACTTTGCCGTCTTCGACCGCTGGGGGCAGCGGGTGTTCCAGGTACATGACGCGCCGGCGGGCGACCCGGCCTTTGGCTGGAACGGGCAGGTGCGCGGATCGCCTGCACCGACAGGCGCCTATGTGTATATTCTTTCTGTAAAATTGCCGGATGGGCAGCAACAGCAATCCCAGGGAACAGTGCTGTTGATTAGATAAGTTCAGCCCCCATCTGCAGGATGATCCCTGGGTCGGGGCAGTTATCCAGCCATCGCTGTCTTTCGGAGAACCGGCACACGCCGGGATAATCTCCCTTCCAGCCTTGCATGTCGGCGATCACCTGGAAGTGCAGGTGCGGAGGCCAGTTGCCGTTTTCGAAGCGCATGCCGAATTCGGCGATGACCTCTCCCCTGGCGATGCGCGCTCCTTCGGAAAGGTTCTTAAGGGAATTCAGGCTCAGGTGGCCATATAGTGTGTGAAAGCCTACACCTTCAAGATTATGAGTGAGGATGATCGTAGCGCCGTAATCGCTGTCGTTGTTGTTGAAGGCAAAGCTGTGGACTATGCCAGGAAGGGGCGACATCACCTTTGTTCCGGCAGGCCCCCAGATATCGATGCCCAGGTGGAGGCGGCGGGGCTCGGCCTCGCCGGTTGCGAGATGTGAGAGACGTGCCGACTCGCTCCCGGCAGCGAGTGGCTGGCCGAAGT
>JAMFRX010000220.1 GCA_026224995.1 Puia dinghuensis | reverse complement strand
GCCAGGAGAGGATCATGGTGTCCAGGAGATGGGCATAGGTGCTGGCGGTCTTGGCATTGCTCTCGCCCTGGTACCAGAGGAAGCCGGCGATGGTATAGTTGGTGACGGGGGCGATCATGGCGTTGTAGGTGTAGCCGGGAATGTGCGGCCAATTGTCGTTGGGTTCGAGGGAGTCGGCGGCTTTATGCAAAGCGGGATCTTCGTTGACGAAATGGGCTGGAGTCCAGACCTCCGCGGCGGTGCCGCCCCAGGCGGACTCGATGAGCCCAACGGGAACGTGTAGCTGCTCCGAGAGCTTCTTGCCGAAGAAGTAGGCGGCGGCGCTGAAGGATCTCAATTCATTGCTATCGCAGCTGGCCCAGCTGGCCTTGCAGTCGTCCTGGGGATAGAAGGCCGTGGTCTTGGGGATATGGAAGAAACGGAGGTTAGTGTTGGCGCTGGTGGGGAACTCGCTGCGGACATCGGGCAGACCCCAGGATTCGCTCATCTCCATATTGCTCTGCCCGGAGCAGACCCAGACCTCGCCGATGAGGATGCCCCGGAGGTCGATGCTGTTGCCGGCCTTTATGTGGATGGTATATGGGCCGCCGGCGGCGGGAGTGGGAACGGAGAGGAGCCAGCTGCCATCGCGGGAACCTTTGACGGAATCGAGACGGTTGTTCCAGGAGGTGGTGATGTAGATCTTCTCCGCGGGCTCGCACCAGCCCCAGAGCTTGGCAGTGGAGTTTTGTTGGAGGACCATGCTGTCGGCGATGATGGCGGGAAGGCGGACTGCTGCGGAGCAGGTGACGGCGGCAGCACCAACACACAACAAGAGTAATAAAATCTTTTTCATTTTGGCAAGATAGTTTATTTTAGCACTCTAAACACGACAACGCCATCGTGAATGAATCGCCACCATATGATAAAGACCTCCTTGAACAAGTAGCGCAAGGAAGTGAAGCAGCCTTTAAGATCATCTTCGATCGTCACTGGGACCGGCTATATAATTATATGATGGCGCTCACCAAGTCATCGGAAGTGGCTGAAGAGATCGCCGCCGATGTTTTCCTCAAGCTATGGACAGGCCGGGAGCTCCTTCCCGGGATACACAACTTAGAAGCGTTCTTACTCCGCGTAGCGCATAACAAGGCCATGGACTTCTTTGCCGTGACGGCCCGCCATGCCAAGTACCAGAAGATCATCTTCGAAGCCATCCGACAGCCGGAAGTGCCGGGCGCGGATTACCGGCTGCTGGACAAGGAGGCGCAGGGGCTGCTGGGTGAGATGCTGAGTGGCTTGACCCTGCAGCGCCGGCTGGTGTTCACGCTTCACCGCATAGAGGGGCTGAGCCACGAGGAGATCGCGCAACGGCTGAACCTGAGCCATCAGACGGTGAAGAATACCATGGTGGATGCGCAGAAGAGCCTGAGGAATCTGATAAAAAAGAAATACCCGGACGGCTTCCTGCTCGTCCTGGTCGCCCTCCTGGCCGTCCTGCCCGGGGCCTAGTTCTACCGGCCGCCGCCCTGCCGAACTTTTTTTTTCCTCTCACTAGTACCGGCGTAAGCAATTTGCCGTCTTTAGGGCATAACACAACCTTATGACCTTTGACGGAGCCCGCCTTTCCCTATTGTTCGACAAATATGTTCGGGGTACCATTACCGCCGAAGAGTTCAACGAATTTTGGCACCTTGTAAAAGAAGGCCAGGCCAGCGGGACGTTGAGCACCAAGCTCACTACGCTCTGGCAGGAATGGGCCGGCCATACAGCGCCAGGCACGGGACCGGATAAAACCAAGGTCTTCAGCAAGATCATGGAGAAGGGTAAGGAACGCGAGATCGATTTCGAGAAGCTCAGGGCAGTGCCTGGAGGCCAGCGGCGGCGTCTGGTGGCGATGGCCGCGGCGGTGGTGGTCATCACAGCAGGACTGTATCTGCTGAAGCAGCACCAGATGGAACCGGCGCCGGCGACGACCCAATATGCGGCGAAGCCCATGACCCCCCCAGCTTATACCCGGCAGATCGTGCTGCCCGATGGGAGCACGGTAGTCCTGCATGCGGGATCTACCCTGGACTATCCGTCCAGCTTTCCCGAGAACAGCAGGGAAGTTTCGCTGAAAGGGGAAGCGTACTTCGATGTGAAGCATGACAACAAGAAACCTTTTATCATCCATACGGGAACGGTGCGGACGATCGTGCTGGGGACGGCTTTTAATATAAGCTCGGACAGCAACCGGGTTACGGTATCGGTGACGGGTGGCAAGGTGCGGGTGGAGACGGGCAAGAAGGTGCTGGCGGAGCTGGCGCCCAATCAACAGGTGGTGTACAATGTGCCACGGGACACCGCGGAAAGAAAGATCGTGAATGCGGAACAGCTGGTCACCAACTGGACCAAGCGGGACATGCTCTTCGACGGCGACACCTTCGGAGGGATCGCGGGGGTGATCAGCCAGCGTTATGGCGTGACCGTCAAATTCAAGAATCCGGCGCTGGCCAGGTGCCAGATCGTGGCATCCTTCAGCGGGACGGAAACGCTGGAGCATGTGCTGCAGACGCTGTGTACGATCCAGAATGCGAGCTATACGAAAAACCCTGAGGACCAATCCATCGAGCTGGATGGCAAGGGATGCGAATGATGGGCCGGGCCAACGGATGGCGGCCAAACGATGCGAAAAGACCAAAACAACGATAATCACCAAAACGATCAATGCCATGAAATCATCTTCAAGCTAATTCCCACCGGCACAAGCCAATAAAAAACCCCTCCCATGCCTGGACAGCTACTAGAGGGGTGCAGTTTAAAACAAGATTAGTCATTTTAAACCCATTGCAAGTTATGCAAAATAACCTTGTAAACGCATCATTCCTTATGAAGGTAAGCGCCTGGTTGGTACTCTCCGTTTCGCTATCGGCTCAGCTGCTCATCGCCAGTCCCGGCCGGGGACAGAGCGCCGCCGATAAGAAGATCACGCTGGAGCTGCGTGACGAATCCCTGCGGAGCGCCCTCAACACCATTGGCAAGCTATCGGGACTGCGCATGGCCTATCCGCTGGAGCAGGTCTCGCGCTACAAACACATTTATCTCTCCCGGGATACGCGGTCGATCGACCAGATCCTGAACATGGTCCTGGCCAATACTGGCTTAAGTTTCCGACAGGAATCCAACACCATCATGGTCTTTCGAAAGGAGGACCCGGCGCCGGTGGTCGATGAGCCGCAGCCCGCCGGGGAGCCGGCGCCGGAGAAACCGCTTTCCCGGGTCGTGAGTGGCACGATCAGGGACGATAAGGGGAACCCGGTTGCCGGCGCTTCGGTGGTGGTCAGGAACTCCACTGTGGGCAGCTCCACCAATACCGATGGGTATTTCGAGCTCAACGTCCCCGACAACGCTGATTCGCTGGTCATCACCGCCATCGGCTTCGAAGAGCTGCGGATCTCCTTAGTGGGCCAGACCAGGATCACGGCCTCGCTAATCAGGCAGGACAAGGCCAATAACGAAGTGGTGGTCGTAGGCTACGGCCTCCAGCGCAAGGCCACCCTCACGGGGTCTATCTCCACGGTCTCGGGCAAGGACATCGCCGATATGCCGGTCTCCAATCTGAGCACCGCGCTGGCGGGCCGGGTGCCGGGACTCACGGTGGTGAGCTCCGCCACGGTGCCGGGTGCGCCCCAATCCATAACCATCAGGGGGCTGGGAACGTTTAACAATACCCAGGCGCTGTATGTGATCGATGGGATCGTACGCGACCAGGGCGGCATGGACGGACTGGACCCTAATGAGGTCGAGAGCATCACGGTCCTGAAAGACGCGGCCAGCGCGGCGGTATATGGGTCACGGGCTTCCAACGGCGTCATCCTCGTGACGACGAAGCGGGGCGCGCTGGGCAAGCCGACGGTCAGCTACAAGGCCAGCGTGGGCGTCGAGTCGCCGACCAGGACGGTGAAGACGATGAACGCCTACCAGAACACGCAATACAACAACGACGCCCTCTATACCATGGACGGGTATGACGAGGCGGCTGCGAAGGCCGATCCACGCTATTTCTCGCCGGACGAGGTGGCGTATTACAAGACACACAGCTATAGCTGGCGCGACGAGCTGTACAAGCACGGCGTCCTGAGCCAGCATAACCTGAGCGTCAACGGCGGCTCGGATAACATCAAATACTTCATGAGCGCCGGGTACTATGACGAGAACGGAACCCTGAACAACCTCGGCTACAAGCGGTACAATGTCCGGAGCAACGTGGATGCGAAGATCAGCAGG
>JAMFRX010000219.1 GCA_026224995.1 Puia dinghuensis | reverse complement strand
GGGCGTGGACTGGGCTTTTGGCGGGGGGATGAGGAGCCATTCTACGGGGTAGTAGCGGGTGATGCGACGGGTGAAGTCGTCTACGCCGGGTTTTACGTAGGGTTCGTGGTCTTTTCCGATGGAGAGGAGCTGGATTTTCATGAAGGGTCCATTTTATTCCGCTGCCGGAAGCGTGACGGTGAAGGTGCTGCCTTTTCCGGGAATGCTTTCGATATACAGCGACCCGCCATTGCGGGCGATGAACTCTTTGCAGAGCATAAGCCCGAGTCCTGTGCCGGCTTCGCCGGCCGTTCCCTTGGTCGAATAGAAATTGCTGAGCTGTATCTGCTCGAGGGAATTGGACGGAATGCCGGTGCCGGTGTCCTTGACGAAGAGAGCGATGCCGGTGTCGGTTCGCCTGGCGCCGATGTCGATGGAGCCGCCTTCCGGCGTATACTTGATGGCGTTGGAGAGCAGGTTGCGAAGGATGAGGTTGATCATGTCCCTGTCCGCGAAGGCGACGATGGAAGCATCTGCTTCCTGGCTCATGCGGATGTGCTTTGCTTCTGCCTGCAGCCGGAGGAGGCGCGCTACTTCCGTGATCAACCCCCGGATGTCGATGGTCTGGGGTTTTACGGTATCCGCCTGCATCTGGCTCCGGGCCCAGTGCAGGACGTTCTCCATGAGGCTGGTGGTAAAGGTGAGCTCGTTCACGACCTCCGGCACCATCTCTTTGATCTCCTGAGCCGGGGTATCGTATTGCTGCATGTTGCGGAAGAGATTGCGGAGGGCGTAGATCGGGGATTTGAGGTCATGGGCGATAATGGAAAAAAGCCGGTTCTTGAATGCATTGAGCTGGGTGAGCTCTTCGGTCTGTTGCCGCAGGAGGATACCGGTGGCGGTGATCTCCTCTTTTTGCTGCAGGATGCTCTGCTGATAGCCCGCGTTCTCTTTTTTTATGAGGAATAGGCCGTAGAAGATAAAGGCGATGGCCAGCAGCTGGTTGAAGAGGTAGAACCAGATATTCGCGGTGGCCAGCTCGTAGGTGAAATGCTTGCAGACGACGGCCAGCACGAAGTAATTGACCATCGACAGCCCGAGCGCGAAGATCATCTGGCTGATCTCCTGGATAAAGAATACGCTAAGGATGCCATAGAGGATGAATGAGAGCTCTACGCCCATGTTTATCCCCCAGATATAGACGATGCTGGTGGCCAGGGGGTAGAAGACGAAGTAGGCGATCTGGGCGAGGTCGTAGCGTCGCCGGGCATTCAGGGCCAGGACGAGGATGCTGATGAGGGCTGGCATGGAGGCTACGATCCAGGCCACCAGGGGAAAGCGGCGGTTGGTCAGGGCGCCGGCGAAGGGGATGATCACGCCCGTGATGAGCTGGAAAAAATTAAGCTGGTTGAAGATACCCAGCTTTCTTTTTTCATAATCGTCCATGTCGACGGTGAAGCCGATAGCCTTTATACGTTCCAGTGATTGCGAGGCAGAGCCTGTGGCCGGGAATTTCCCTTGCCATTCAGCGAAAGTGCCGATGGGTTTGATGCGTCCGTGGAAGAACAGTGGCCGTTGCCTTAGTATCTTCATTCAGGTTGGATGGGTTATAGTCTATTGGGCCCGGTAAAATATACATTATAATTCACAAAGGCAAGAGGGACAGGAAAATCGCGGCCCGGGGACCCGGGGGTCCGGGCGGCGAGGGAAGCAGAGTCGGGCCATCGGGCTCCATTCCGGGTCGGGGAACTATCTTTGCAGGTCTATAGCTAATTCCTTTTCATATGACATTTATCGGCAAGCTGCGTTATCAGGGCAAGAGGGCGTTCGACCGGATCCGGAATGAGAAATTCAAGCACAACCTGCTGCAAGCCATCCCGTTCTGGATCGCAAGCCTGCTCACGGGGCTGGCCGCCGTGGTCTATACCCGGCTGTTTGCGCTGGCGGAGAAGGGGACGGCCTATATCATGCACTGGCATCTTTGGCTTTTCTTCCTGGTCACCCCGACGTGCTTTCTTGTCGCCTGGTGGCTGGTACGGCGGTTTGCGCCGTTTGCCCGGGGGAGCGGCATTCCGCAGGTGATGGCGTCTATAGAGCTGGCCACGCCGAAATACAACGACAAGGTCAACCAGCTGTTAAGCCTGCGGGTGCTCTTCATCAAGGTCGTGTCGAGCCTGATCATGGCCTTTGGGGGTGGGGTCATCGGACGGGAGGGGCCTACCATCCAGGTGGCGGGCAGCATCTTCCGGAAGGTGAACGAATGGCTGCCCAAATGGTGGCCGAAGATCTCCAAGACCAACATGATCATGACGGGGGCTGCGGCTGGCCTGGCGGCGGCCTTCAACACCCCGCTGGGGGGGATCGTCTTTGCGGTGGAGGAGCTCACGCGGACACACATCAGCTATTTCAAGACGGCTTTGTTCACGGCCGTGATCATCGCGGGGCTGACGGCCCAGGCCTTGCTGGGGCCCTATCTCTACCTGGGGTACCCCGACGTGAGCCATTTGTCCGGGTACATCATCTTCGGGGTGGCGTTGGTGGCCATTCCTGCAGGCCTGATGGGCGCCGGCATGTCCAAGCTCATTCTCAAGCTATTTGCCTGGAAGGCCACGTTCAAGCTGACGCGTCAGCATGTGCTGTATGTGGTAGCCTGCGGGCTGATCATCGCCTCGCTGGCTTTCATCGACGAGCGGGCACTCGGTTCCGGGAAGGAGCTGATGCAGGTCTCGCTCTTTACCGCCAACAAATACAATCCCTGGTATATGCCGATCCTGCGATTTGTGGGGCCTTTGTTCTCGTTCACCACGGGTGCGAGCGGCGGAGTATTCGCGCCGGCGCTCAGTGCCGGAGCTTCTATCGGCGCCACGATCTCCGGCTGGCTGCATCTAACGGCTTCGAACACCAATCTGCTGGTGCTGGCAGGGATGGTAGGTTTTTTGACCGGCGTCACCCGAACGCCTTTTACTTCGGCTATTCTGGTGCTGGAGATGACGGACCGGCACAATGTGATCTTTCACCTGATGCTGGCGGGTATGATCGCGAGCCTGGTGGCGATGGTCGTCGACAGGCGTTCTTTTTATGATCATTTGAAATATCAGTATCTGCGGGAGGTCGTGGGGGAGGAGGATAAGGAGCTGATGCGGCCGCATGAGGAGCAAGCGGAGGAGGAATAACGCCCTGACCTGTACGCAACCAATTGTGCGTTTCGTTGTTACGCCATCAAATAGATACAAAATGAAAAAAAGACAATTGGGCCGTTCGGACCTGCAGGTAGCGCCCCTGACCTTTGGCGGGAATGTGTTTGGCTGGACGATAGACGAGGCGACCTCTTTTAGCCTGCTGGACGCGTTCGTGGGTGCCGGGTTCAACTTCGTCGATACGGCAGATGTCTATAGCCGGTGGGCGCCGGGAAATAAAGGCGGGGAGTCGGAGGCGATCATCGGGAAGTGGATGAAGCTGCGGGGCAACAGGGACAAGGTGATCGTGGCTACCAAGGTGGGGAGCGATATGGGGCAGGGGAAGAGCATCAGCAAGAAATACATTTTGACCGCGGTGGAAGCCAGCTTACAGCGGCTGCAGACGGACTATATCGACCTGTACCAGACGCATTTTGATGATGATGTGACGCCGGTGGAGGAGACACTGGAAGCTTATGGAGAGCTCGTGAAGGCGGGGAAGGTGCGGGTCATCGGCGCCAGCAACCTGAGTCCGGCGCGGCTGAAGGCTTCTTTGGAAGCCAGCGCGAAGCATGGATATCCGCGGTATGAGAGCTTTCAGCCGCATTATAACCTGGTTGAGCGGGCGATCTTCGAGGGTGAGCTGGAACCTATTTGCGTGGAAAACAAACTGGGGGTCATCAACTACTGGTCGCTGGCATCGGGCTTTCTCACGGGCAAGTATCGGAATGAGAGCGATCTGAACAAGAGTACCCGCGGCGGCGGGGTGAAGAAATACCTGAACGAACGCGGCCTGCGGGTCCTGGGCGCGCTGGATGCGGTGGCGGAGGAATACCACTCGACCCCGGCGAGCGTGGCTATCGCCTGGCTGATCGCGCGGCCTTCGGTGACGGCACCTATTGCCAGCGCTACGAACCTGGGGCAGCTGGATTCGCTGGTCGCCGCGACGAAGCTGGAGCTGGATGCAGCTGCGATCAGGAAGCTGGATGATGCTAGCGCGTGAGATAGTGCTCGAAGGTATCCCCGCGGAGGCCGACGCGCATGGCTTCCAACGCGATGACCTCTCTGGGATCGATATTTCCCAGATTGGCATTGGCCCCGATGAGCGTCAGAAAGTAGAGCTGCTGATCTTTTTGAGGCGCTTCCCAGAGGATCTGCTCTGCGGGTATCTTGGTCAGGATCTCCTGGACAAGGCCTTCGCGGACCTCGCCGGAATTGCGGTAGAGTCCTACCGTTCCCGTTTCGCGGGCTTCGGCGACGATATAGGTGGCGCCCGCCTGCAGCTCCGCCCGCATGAGCTTTATCCACTGATAGGGTGGAGTGATGTGCTCACGGTCCTTATCCTTGGATCCGACCTCGCTGAGGACGGTGGTATGTTTGGCCAGCTTTTCGATGTAACGGCATTTTTCTTCATGGGGGATATCGATGGAGCCGTCAGACACTTCTACCCAGGTGATATTGTACTCCTTGAGCAGGTCCAGAAAATCGTTGAACTGGTTGCGGATGACGAAGGCCTCGAAGAGGAGACCGCCGAAATAGACCGGGATGCCGGCGTCCTGAAACAGCTGTATCTTCTCGTGCAGGCCGGCGGAGACGAGGGGCGTTCCGAAGGCCAGCTTCACGAGATCTACGTGGGGATAGGCGCCGGAGATGAGGTTACGGGCTTCGCCGACGCTGAG
>JAMFRX010000218.1 GCA_026224995.1 Puia dinghuensis | reverse complement strand
GGGGGGGGGGGGGCCCAGGCAGGGGCAGGCAATGCAGCCGGGATGAGCGATGCGGCAGGCTTCGAGGTGCGGCTGGCTGACGGCCGGTTGTTATACGCTGATTACGTCTGTATTGCATGCGGCGGATATCCAAAATCCGCTTTAAGCGACTGGATACGGCAGTTGGGACATACTGTAGAAGAGCCTATTCCTTCTTTATTTACCTTTAATCTGCCCGGTGCAGCCATCACGAAGCTGATGGGTGTTTCCGTTCCATTGGCCCAGGTGAAGATCAGCGGCAGCTCATTGACCGAAAAGGGACCCCTGCTGATCACCCACTGGGGGCTTAGCGGTCCCGTGGTACTGCGGCTCAGCGCCTGGGGGGCGCGGGAACTGGCCGCAAAGGGCTATCGGTTTGGCATCCAGGTGAACTGGTTAGGCGAGGTTTCTGAGCAGCAGGCCAGGGAGCGGCTGCAGGAATGGCGAGGGGAGCGGGCGGGGCAGGCAATGGTCACAAGGAACCCTTTTGGGCTGCCGCAGCGGCTTTGGGAGCACTTTCTGGCGGCGGCGGGAATAGGGAGCATCCGGTGGGCCGATCTGCCCGTCAAAGAGCAGAACCGGCTCGTGAGCCTGCTCTGTGCCGGAAGCTTCGGTGTAGAGGGGAAAACGACCTTTAAAGAGGAGTTTGTCACGGCGGGAGGGGTAAAGCTCGCCGAGGTCGATCCTTCCACCTTCGAGAGCCGCAAGGTGCCGGGGCTTTTTTTCGCGGGAGAGGTACTGGATGTGGATGGGATAACGGGGGGCTTCAATTTCCAGCATGCGTGGACGAGCGGGTGGGTGGCGGCGGAGACGATCGCACAGCGTCAAATAAATAAACCTTGAATATGAGCACTTTAACCAAACAGGCGCTTTTTGCGCCACAGCTGACCCTGAAGGTCGTAGCCCCTGCCCTGGAATACTACAAAAAGGCGTTCGACGCCGTGGAAATACGCCGGTTCTCCAATGATGACGGCAGTATACATGTGGCGGAGCTGTCTATTGGCGGGTCTCTTTTTCATCTGCATGAGGAGATGTCCGGCCCCGATAAGGAGCGTAGTCCGGAAGCGCTGGGCGGGACGACCGTCCTGCTGGGCATGTTCGTAGATGATCCGGATCGACTGATGGCGGCCGCCTTGGGCGCGGGGGGCCTGGAAATCAGTGCGATGCAGGACTATTTTTATGGCTTCCGGCAGGGCATCGTGGCCGATCCTTTCGGGCATCGCTGGATGCTGCAGAAGAAGATATAAAGCCGGAATTTTTTTGTAACTTTGCTACCCCGAATTAAAAATACCGGGGTTTTATTATGTCTGAAAACAATATTGTTAACTCAAACGCTGAATCACAGGAGACTGCGGAGGTGGCCATTGCCGCGCCGGAGGCTACAGCGACAAAAAAAGTACCTGTATATGTGCAGACTGCACATGATGATTTTGACTGGAGTATCGACAAGCGCAACGTCGCTGTTTACACGAAGGACGAAAAAGAGAAGTATGACAAAGTGTATGAGAACACGTTTGTCGCTATTACCGACGGAGAGCTGGTAAAGGGCTTAGTAGTAGGTCTGACCAAGACTGATGTTGTCGTCAACATCGGGTTCAAGAGCGACGGTTTAGTATCACTGAATGAGTTCCGCGACCTCGCCAATCTGAGGACGGGTGATGAGGTGGAAGTCATGGTCGTCGAAAAAGAAGACCGTGAGGGCCATTTGCACCTGAGCCGCAAGCAGGCCCGGATCACCCGTGCCTGGGAGAAGATCGTGGAAGTGCATAAGACTGGTGAAGTCGTTACCGGTACGGTTACGAGCAAGACCAAGGGCGGCCTGATCGTCGACGTATTCGGCATGGAGACCTTCCTGCCCGGATCGCAGATCGACGTTAAGCCGGTCACCGATTACGATCAATTTGTCGGCAAGACTATGGAGTTCAAGGTCGTGAAGATCAACGAAGCCATCAAGAATGCCGTAGTATCGCACAAGGCGCTTATCGAGAGCGATATCGAAGCACAGCGTGCCGAGATCATCAGCAAGCTGGAGAAAGGCCAGGTGCTGGAAGGTACGATCAAGAATATCACCGACTTCGGCGCCTTTATGGACCTTGGTGGTCTGGACGGTCTGCTGTATATCACCGATATCAGCTGGGGTCGTATCAGCCATCCGAGCGAAGTCCTCAAGCTGGACCAGAAGCTGCAGGTGGTGGTACTGGATTTCGACGACGGCAAGAAGCGTATCAGCCTCGGCCTGAAGCAGCTGACCCCGCATCCGTGGGACGTGCTGCCTGAGACCATCAAGGAAGGCGAGATCGTGAAGGGCAAGGTCGTGAACATCGAAGATTATGGTGCGTTCCTGGAGATCATGCCAGGCGTAGAAGGGCTGGTACACGTGAGCGAGATCACCTGGGCGAATACGCCGATCAATGCGAAGGAATTCTTCAAGCTGGGCGACGAGCATCAGGCTAAGGTCGTCACGCTCGACAAGGATGCCCGCAAGATGAGCCTCTCCATCAAGCAGCTGAGCGAAGATCCCTGGAATACCATCGAGGTGAAATTCCCGCAGGGCAGCCGTCACAACGGCCTCGTCAAGAATATCACTCCTTATGGAGTATTCGTGGAACTTGCTCCCGGTATCGGCGGCATGATCCATATCAGCGATCTGAGCTG
>JAMFRX010000217.1 GCA_026224995.1 Puia dinghuensis | reverse complement strand
TGTTTAATGATTTCTATGGACTTGGGCTCAAGCAAGTTAAGACAGTTACCCAATTCAATTGTTGATCCTATGACGAAGGGTGTTTTAATAGGGACTTTATTTTTTTGTCTCCCGTTGGCTGATTCGTAAGCATATTGTAATGCACGTTCCGGATTTTGCTCCCAAAAATAAACCCCACCACCCAACCAATCCCATTCGTTGTCGCTTGGGATGAGGTCAATTTCACCATTTAGAACTTTTAAGCCAACCTCCTTATCACAACTGTGAAAACCAGTTATTTGGAAAGGTTGATGGTATGCCATTTATTATCGTTTTATCTTATCCGTCTTTTTAGACTCCTCCTTCAATATGCCTGCGTCTATGAGGAGCTTTTTGGCTGACTCCTGGGATTTTACTGCTTCAGCAGTAATTCGTTGCATAGCATCGATTTGTTTTTGAATTGTTGTAGGTGACATGTTTTGAATTTTTGATCGTCCGACAATTCGATTTTAAGGCGTTTTCATAGTGATTTTGGGGTATTCGAAAGTTATCCAACGGCGCGCTAAAAGTACTTTATCCACGTAATAACGACACAAAAATACCTACTGGCGCTGCAATCACAAATCAATTTTTTATGCATTGGTCTATGCACCCCGCTTTTTCAGCGGCTCCAGCAGCTTTTCCAGGCCATTGATCTTGATCTCATATATAGTACCCAGCAGCATACCGAGCTTTCCCTTCGGGAAACCTTCGCGGTGAAACCATTCAAGATAGGATACGGGGAGGTCGCATAGTAACGTGCCCTTGTATTTCCCAAAGGGCATGGGCATTGAAACAAGCGTTTTTAGAAGATCCGAGTCCGGTTGAGGCTGTGACGAAAATGCATCCATACTTATCCTCAGGATTTAGCTCTCGATGCAGGTGAGAGCCGCTTCTTATTGGCTTTGTACTGAGCAAGAAACGAAGAGAGCTTCTTTGTTTCTGCCGAAGTCATGGTTCTTCCCGTCATGCAACCGCCACCGACGTTTTCAGGGGTGTAAAAACTCCCATAATGCTTAGAGATCTTGTTCACACATGCAAGTTAATTATTCCTTATGGTCCGATTTTATAAACTTTTATACTTTCTAGCATTACCCCAACAACCCCTTCACCTTCCCAATCACAAGCGGTAAATTACTCGCATCCTGCCCCCCCGCCGTAGCCAGCGTCTTCTGTCCACCACCACCACCTTTTATCAACGGCGCTACCAACTCCTTGATGATACCCGGCGCCTGCAGATTGCGCGCAGCAACGAGCTGGTCGTCGAGCAGTACGGCCACTGCGGCCTTACCGTCGATATTGGCAGCCAAAACGACGAGGAATGGCGGATTGCCCGGAAGAGCAGCCAACGAAGCCTTCAGATCGAAACAAACCTTTTTGAGCGCATCTCCGCTGCCGGCTTCGACGACCTCGCCGATGAAGGATACTCCGCCCACGGATTGCACCTTCGTCAACAATTCCGCGCGTAAGCCGTCCAGCTGTCGGGCCTCGGCTTTCTCCAGCTTTTTCTTGATCTCGCTATTCTCGGCCACGAGGTTTTCCAAAGCCTTTGCCAGCTCTCGGGGATGCTTGAGGAGCTCGCGCACGGTGTGCAGCTCGGTGAACTGCTCATCGACAAACGTTTCTGCGGCCTGGCCGCCAACGGCTTCGATGCGGCGGACGCCTGCTGCTACCGCGCCTTCGTGCCTGATCCGGAAGAAGCCGATCTCACCAGTAGAACCCACATGTGTACCCCCGCATAGCTCCACCGAATAGCGGGGATCGATGGTCACCACGCGCACAGTATCGCCGTACTTTTCGCCGAACAAGGCCATGGCCCCGGATTTAAGCGCCTCCGCGCGCGGCATCTCCCGGATGATGACGGGGATGTTCGCACGGATCTTTTCGTTGACGAGCACTTCGACGGCGGTGATCTCTTGCGGGGTCATTTTGGCAAAATGTGAAAAATCGAATCTGAGCTCTTCGCTGTTGACGAGCGAGCCTTTCTGCGCCACATGGGTACCCAGGACATGCCGCAGGGCGGCGTGTAGCAGGTGGGTGGCGGAGTGGTGGATCTCGGCGGCCTTTCGTTTGGCCCTGTCGACCCTGGCGATCACCGGCGCTTCGGGGTCAGATGGCAGCGTATCGGTAAAATGGATGATGAGGCCGTTCTCTTTTTTGGTGTCGCGCACGGGTATGGTCTCGTTGCCGGAGGTCAGGGTACCGGTATCGCCTACCTGCCCGCCGCTCTCGGCATAGAAGGGCGTGGCTTCCAGCACCAGCTGCCAGGACTCCTGGCCTTTCTTCTTGATCTTCCGGTATTTGACGATCTGGGTATTGGTCTCCAGCAGCTCATAGCCCAGGAATTCTTCCAGGGGGTTGTCTACCAGCACGACCCAGTCCTCGGTGTCGATAGTCGTAGCGGCGCGGGACCGGTCTTTCTGCCGTTTCATCTCGGCATCGAAGCCGGGCTCGTCCAGTTCCAGTCCGTTCTCGCGGCCTATGAGCGCCGTGAGGTCTTCGGGGAACCCGTAGGTGTCATACAGCTCGAAAGCGGCCGCTCCCTGGATGACGGTCGAGGCATTTTTCCGCTGGGTCTGGACGATCTCGTCCATTTTTTTGAGGCCTTTTTCCAGCGTGCGGAGAAAGGCTTCTTCTTCTTCTTTTACCACTTTGCCTATGAAATCGGCCTGGTGCTGGAGCTCGGGGAACACCTCCCGGAATTGCTCGGCCAGCACAGGGACCAGATGGAACAGCAACGGCTGCTTGTAGTCCAGATAAGAATAGTAATACCGTACAGCGCGGCGGAGGATGCGCCGGATGACATAGCCGGCTTCGGTATTGGAAGGCAGCTGACCATCGGCGATGGTGAAGGAGATGGCCCGAAGGTGGTCGGCAAGAACGCGGAAGGCGATGTCCTGTTTTCCGTCGCCGGCGGTATATTTCTTTTTTACGATCTTCTCCACGGCGGCGATCGTGCCGGTGAAGAGATCCGTATCGTAGTTGGAATGCTTCCCCTGCAGCACCCGGACAAGCCGTTCCAGGCCCATGCCGGTGTCCACATGCTTAGCCGGAAGCGGCTGGAGGGAGCCGTCTTTCAGGCGATTGAACTGCACGAACACGTTGTTCCAGATCTCTATCACCTGAGGGTGGTCGTTGTTGACGAGAGCGGCGCCATCCTGGCTGGCGCGTTCGGCGTCGGGACGGCAATCCACGTGGATCTCGGTACAGGGTCCGCAGGGGCCCGTGTCACCCATCTCCCAGAAATTATCTTTTTTGCTGCCCATGAGTATGCGCTCCGGGGCGATCCATTTCTTCCATTCCTCGAAAGCTTCGGTGTCGGGAGGAAGCCCGTTTGCCGGATCGCCTTCGAAAACGGTGACATACAACCGGTCCTGGGGGATGTCATAGACTTCCCGCAGCAGCTCCCAGCTCCAGGCGATGGCTTCTTTTTTGAAGTAGCCGGCAGTGGCATCCGTAGGGTCGCCGAAGCTCCAGTTGCCCAGCATCTCGAACATCGTATGGTGATAGGTGTCGACGCCTACCTCTTCCAGGTCATTGTGCTTGCCGCTGACCCGAAGGCATTTTTGGGTGTCGGCGACCCGGGAATAGGGCGCCTTCTTGTTGCCGAGAAAATAGTCTTTGAACTGGTTCATCCCCGCATTGGTGAATTTGAGGGTAGGATCATTCTTCACGACAATGGGGGCGGAAGGCACGATCGTGTGTCCTTTCGATACAAAAAATTCCAGGAATTTCTTTCTTATTTCGGCACTGGTCATCATAAAACGGGATAATCTTTGGTTGTTATTTGGCGCACACCGATTATATTTGTGCGCCTGGCTTGTCATTTTAGCCGTGCAAAGGTACACCAAATCAGGCTGTTTTACCGTTCTAACCCTATCGGATGGTGTGACATTGCCAATGAAGAAGATCAAGTATTACTATAATACCAATACCCTCCGCTATGAAAAGTTGGAGACTCCCCTGCGGGTAACCCTGTTGCGCGTCCTGGGCTTCTTGTCTGCAGCCATAGTAACCGCCCTGATCCTGGTTTCCATCGCCTACAAATACTTTCCCTCCGCCAACGAAAAGCGGCTCATGCAGCGGAATGAAGCCCTGCAGGACAACTACTATACCCTTAACGATAAGGTTAAAAAGCTGCAGGAACAGATGGGAGAGCTGGAAAAAAGGGATAACAACGTCTACCGGGCCATTTTCGAAGCCGCCCCCATTCCCGACAGCGCCAGGGCCCGTGAGAACCAGCAGGAGCAGGAGATGAAGCTGGTGCAGGGCATGGACCAGGAAAATCTCTATACTTCCATCGCCACTACCCTAGACCAGCTGACCGCCCGGATGGCCAGCCAGTCCAAGTCCTATGTCCAGATAGACGGCTTCATCAAGAACAAGGAGCAGCTGCTGGCCTGTACCCCGGCCATCCAGCCGGTGAGCAACAAGGACCTTAGCCGCATCGCCTCCGGTTTCGGCTACCGTATAGACCCCGTCTATAAGACTACCAAATTCCATGCTGGACTGGATTTCGCCGCCCCCCAGGGGACGCCGATCTATGCTACCGCCAACGGAACGGTGGAGGTCGCCGGCAATACCGGCAACGGCTATGGCAACCATGTTGTCATCAACCATGGCTATGGGTATGGCACTCTCTATGGGCATATGTTTCGCGTGAAGGTAAAGGCCGGGGACAAGGTCAAGCGCGGAGAGATCATCGGTTGGGTTGGCAGCACCGGAAAGAGCACCGGCCCTCACTGCCATTACGAAGTGCATCGCAATGGCGACCCCGTGGATCCGGTCTACTATTTCTACAACGACATCACGCCCGAACAGTACGATCGGTTGCTGAAACTGGCGGCTTCCAGCAATCAAAGTTTTGATTAATCCTGTGTATCTTCACTTATGGACCCCTGGTCCGTCGACCACCAGGTGGCAATACAGGCTCGATTTTTGAGCCGATTTCCCGCAATGAGCAAACAAACCCAAATACCGCTCGATTTTGGCCCGGAACCGCAGTCCGAGCCTTCTGTCCCCGTGGACAACAGGGAGGTGGGAAGCGACCCGGCACGGCCATATATGGCGGCAGGAGGGGTTGGAGTGCGCATCAAATCCTATAAACAAACAAAGCCGGCCACTCCCGCTGGCGACCTGTTCGGCAATGCGGCAACGGAGCTGCCTGCAGCCGCCGACCTCGCCGGTCTGGTAACGGAAGAGACCAAAGCGGGAGTAGAAGCCTCCACGGCCGAACCGAACGCCCCGGCGACAGGATCGCTTGCCGAACCAGCAGTCACAACAAGCCAGCCGCAGCCAGTGGCCGAGGCCCAGCAAACGGTGGCCGATGCGCCGAACCCAATCGCCCGGGATGAGCAGCCAATCGCCGAAGTCCAGCAGCCAACAGTCGCAACGCCAAATGTCCTCATTACAGCCCGGTCACAGGCCCGGTCTGCAAAAAAAATAGCACCACAAAAAGCCCCATCCAAACGGGGACGCAAGTCCCTGAAAGATATCTCGGCAGAAGCCGACCTGATCGAAATACCCGTGGACGAGGTCCTGTTCAGCAAGCAATATTATACCATGGGAGAAGTCTCGGAGATGTTCCGCGTCAACCAATCCCTGCTTAGGTTCTGGGAGACGGAGTTCGACATCCTCCAGCCCCGCAAGAATAAGAAGGGAGACCGGCATTTCCGGCCGGTAGACATCAAGAACCTCCACCTCATCTATCACCTCCTTCGGCAGAAGAAGTATACCATCGAAGGCGCCAAAGACTTCCTGAAAACGAACAAAAAAGCAGACGAACGCTTCGCAGTCATCCAGCGCCTGCAACAGATAAAAGCCTTTCTCCTGGAATGGAAGGCACAACTGTGAATCCATTATGAAGCACATCTTTCTTGTCGTCATTATCATAGGGCTGGGTATCCTCACCCGGGCTCAAAAAGAGTATGAAGTCTCCAGCGATGGGACCAATAAGATCCTGAAGGGAATGATCTCCCGCGATATGCTGGAGAACGATACGGCCTTCAAATGGTTTCACCAGAACCAGGCCGGCTATACCCCTAATGCCGAAACAGTAGCTATCCTGAAGGCGCGGGGGCCGGAGGTCCGCTTTATCGTTTTCGGCGGGACCTGGTGCGAGGACACGCAGAACCTGCTGCCTAAATTCTATCTACTGCTGGACGCCGCCAACATCCCTGCCGACCAGGTGACCGTCATCTTCGTAGACCATCAAAAGAAGTCCGTCGATCACCTCCCTGAGGACATGGGCTTAAAGAGCACTCCTACCTTTATCATCATGAAGGGCTGGAAGGAGGTGGGACGCGTCGTGGAATATGGAAAAGGCGGGCAATGGGACAGGGAGATCGGCGAGATCGTGAGCGCTAAGTTTTAGGCCCGGCAACCGACCCCACCAGACTAACCGTCGTACTCGACCCCGCAATGCTGATCTCCATCTGCTCCAGCAGCCGAAGCACATCCAGATTTACCTGCTGCTTGATCGCATTGAACTCTTCGATAGCAATGGGAGAGGTGAAATAATCTACGTTAACCAGAAAGGCAGTGCCCGTAATATCATTAAGGAAGGCGGTGCTGTTCTCCACTTTATCTTTTATAAGGATCTTCTTGATCCCGGCGATCAGCTCGTCGATCCGGCCGGCAGGCGTCGACAGGCTGAGCTCAAGGCGTAGCTCACCTTTCCGCTGGGTCCTGAGCGTGAGGTTGTCGACGATGCTGTCCACCATCTGCTTGTT
>JAMFRX010000216.1 GCA_026224995.1 Puia dinghuensis | reverse complement strand
GGCCAGGCCATCCGTGATATCGTAATGGGTATAGCTATACTCCTGTGAGAAGGAGGATGAAGTCAGGCAGCAAACGAAAATACAGGTCAAATAGGAGACACGCTTCATATCATATAACCTTATAAAAATAAGGTTTATTGCGGATTATCCGCGGGCTCATGCCGAGGACAACTCCCACATTCCTGCAATATTGCCGGAAATGCGTCCAGGTGTAGCGGGCCTTTCCGGTCAGCTTCGTCAGCAGCATGCCGAGAAAGAAAACAGGAATGTCCAGGATATAAAGCAGCAGCTGGACCAGGAACCACGCTGTCCCGAACTGTTTGCGGATGCGCACGAAGTTGCTGAGCATGACCTGCAATCCCTTGCGGTCGTAAATATTAACATACCCTTTCCCATCCGACCCGAAGGCCAGGTTGGCCGTAACGCCCTGCAAATGGATGACCTCCAGATCGCCATACAGGCAGATCTTCCCCACCTTCCTAAGCCGGCCGCACCATTCCGATTCTTCCGCGTACAAAAAGAAGTCCTCGTCCATCATGCCCGCTATATCGATGGCATCCTTTTTCACCATCAGGTAGGCGCCGTTTATCCAGTCCACCTCGATGGTGCCCACCTTATCGGGCACATGCGGCTTTTCGACCTTTGCAAGGCCGCCGAGCCACTTGACGAATGAGCCCAGGTAGGGAACCGGCAGGAGGTAGTTGAGCCCCCCCTTCATCACATAGTTTCCTGTGATCTGGTGGGTGCCATCGGCGTTTAGCAGCTGGACGCCGCAGGCAATATAGGTCGAACGAAGCAGTCGCTGATAGCACTCTTCTATGTCCTTCCCCCGGGGCAGCGTATCGCCGTTCAGCAGGAGCATCGTGTCGCCCGTGGCGACCCGCATGCCGGCATTGTTGGCCCGGGAAAAACCGGCATTGCTGTCGAGCTGGACCCATTTGATCTGCGGGAATGCCGTCATGATCCGCTCGCGGCTGTCATCTCCTGAGTTATTGTCAACCTCGATGACTTCAAAGGTCGAAGCAATCGGGTCCCTGTAAATCTCAGTCAGGCAATCAATATGCAGCTGCGGCGATTTAAAATTGACGAGAATAATGCTAAGCGCCATTACTTTAAAAACGATTATAGTTGAAGAGATAGTTCAGGAACATACCTGTCTTGGACAGGGGGCCGATCTTCCATAAACCCAGCGGCAACAGCCTTTGCCAGCTGAGCATGGAAACGATAGCGGGGGGAACGGGGCCATTATAGCCGGCATGGACGATATCCTCCTTTCTGCGTATCCCCAGGTTACGCATCAATCTCCACCAGGCGTCATACACGAGAATGTTCTTCAGGTTATGCAGGCCTACCTTTCCCAGCAGATAGAAATTTTCGGGTATCTCTACTTCGGGCTTGCGGCAATCCTGCGTCACCTGCTCGCTACCGAGGCCCACGTTGACCAGCATCTTGTCTATATAGACCGGGTGGCCGTTCTCAAGATAACGGATATAGAAATCAATGTCCACCACCCACTTGACCTTCGGATCGAATTCGACCGTTGGAAGCCGTTTGTACAGGGTAACGCTCGGCGCGCCGATGATGTTCCTTGCGAACAGGACCGATTTGTTCTTCAAAAAAGCTTTGTATTTGCCGGCAGGAAGGAACATCTCCCGGTCACGGCCCTCATCCAGGAATACATCCCGGTAGGCCGAAAAAACAAAGCTGGCTTCGGGATTGGCACGGACCGCAGCGGCATACTCCGCCAGACTATCCTTACCCGCGAACCAGTCGTCGTCGTGCATGATCTTGATCCACTCGCCGCGCGCCTTGCGGACAGCCTCATTCCAGTTCTCGGGAGACCCCAGGGCGCGACCGTTGCGGAAATAGCGGATCGGAAATTGGCCGGCGTAGGCTTCGCAAAGGGCTTTGATCTCCTCGTCAGGGCTGTCATCGGTTATCACAGCTTCGAAATCCCGGAAATCCTGGATCGCAATAGAATCCAGGAGCCGCCGAAGGAATAAGATATTTTTATAAGCGGGTATACATACCGATATTAAAAACGTTTCTTCCATTGAGCTTTATTGTAAAGCATAAT
>JAMFRX010000033.1 GCA_026224995.1 Puia dinghuensis | reverse complement strand
TTATGGTAACGCCCGCCTGCTGAACACCTGGGCCTGGGGGATAGTCCTCAATTCCACCCAGCCGCTGACCCTCACCTGCGTCACCGTATCCGGAACGGTATGGGATGATGCCGACGGCAGCGCAAACGGCGGCTTCACCAACATCCGCACCAACAGCGAAGTCGGCGTCAACGCCGGCGGAACGCTCTATGCCAATCTGGTCGACCCCATCACCAATGACGTCCTCTCTGCTGTGCCCGTCAACGCAGACGGGACCTTTACCCTGGTGAACTGCCCGGTGAATGCCACCGGCATGGAGATCTATATTACGACCACCATAGGTACCGTAGGCAGCCCCGTCCCCGCCGCCGCCATACCTTCTGCCTGGATCAACACCTCGCCGCTTGTCCGGACCTTCAACTCCGGTGCGGCTCCTGTTACTGGCCAGGACTTCGGTATCGAACAGCTGCCGAATTCTAACGACCAGAGCTATACGATAGCCATCCCCACCCTCAATTACCTCCTGCCCCTCAACGGCTTCGGCTCCATCGCCAGCCCTGGCCCCCTGAGCGGCTCCGACCCCGAAGACGGCATCCTGGGCAGCGGTAAGAATGTGGTCATCACCTCCGTGCCCGCTAACGAACAGCTGTATTACAACGGCGCCCTGGTCACGAATAATTTTACCATCACCAACTACAACCCGGCATTGCTGCAAGTGAAGTTCACCGACATCAGCGACGTCATAGTCACCTCATTCACCTACGCCTATTTGGACGCCGCCGGCAAAGAAGACCCTACGCCGGCAACGTATACCATCAACATGTCCGTCACCCTGGCCGCTACCCTTGGCTCTTTCACCGGTACGGCTACCGAGGCAGGCAACGTGCTCAGCTGGACCTCGCTCGACGAGACAAAGGATGTCAGCTTCATCGTCGAACGCTCGCTGGATGGCTCTGGCTATACCGCCATCGGCCAGGTCGCCGACACCGGCAACGGAACGACAGTAACGCATTCATTCACGGACATCAGTCCCACCCCTAATATCCCTAATTACTACCGTTTGGAATGGACAGATGGAAAAGGCGATGTCGCCTACAGCAACACAGTGACCATCACCACCTCCCTGGTCAGCGCAGTCCTCGACGTTTCACCCAACCCCTTCCGGGATCAGGTAACGGTAAGGCTCGACTTATCCCGCATCCAGGGAGTGGCTATCCGCCTGCTCGATAGCAAAGGCTCCGTTCTGCGCCAGGTTCAATACCAGGGCGCCAAAGGCGCCAACGCATTTACTATCGATGGCCTCGCAGGCTTGCCGCCTTCTGTTTACTTAGTGCAGATCGTCCTCGCAGACCAGGTCTTCGTGAAGAAGGTTTTTTGTAACCGTTAATCCATACCGGCATGAAAAACGTATTGCCTGCCTTATGCCTTACGCTGGCGTGGGTGTCGAACGCCAGCGCGCAGACCAACCCATCGGTGACATCCACCGAGGTCAACAACATTCTGCTGGGGTCCTATAGCCCCACGACCTATCAGGCTTCGACCATCATCAACGACCCGGATATCGTCTCGGCAGGCCTCCTCAATGACATCTCCGCCGACACCCTGAAGGCCGACCTCTTCGCGCTCAATGCCTTCTTCAACCGAAATATGTTCTCAGACACCGTCTCTAACACCACCGGCATCGGCGCTACCCGCCGTTGGATCTATAGCAGGTTCCTGCAGTACAGCGCCGCCAACCAGAACCGCCTGCGCGCCGCTTACCTCAAATTCACCTATGCGCCATCCACCTACGGCTGCTCCGGCATCGGCAGCAACGGCACCCAATACAACGTTATGGCCGTCCTTCCAGGCAGCCAGACCACCAATAAATCGCTCATCATCATCGAAGGCCATATGGACAGCCGCAACGTCAGCAACTGCGACGTCACCGGCAGCGCCCCGGGCATCGGCGACAATGCCACCGGCACCGCCCTGGTCATGGAGCTGGCACGGGTCCTCAGCAAATACACGTTCCGCAGCACCATCGTGTTCTCTGTCAACACCGGCGAAGAACAGGGACTCATCGGCGCCCACGCCCTTGCTAACTATCTTCAAAGCCAAAATGTGCTGATAAAAGCCGTCAACAACAACGACGTCTCCGGCGGCGTCTTCTGCGGCCGTACTTCCTCCGCGCCCAGCTGCCCTTTTTACGGGAATATCGATAGCACCGATCTGCGCATTTTCTCCCTGGGCGATATCAACTCCGCCAAGAAACAGTGGGCACGTTATATAAAATTGGAATACAAGGAGCAGCTGAGCGCCGCGGTGAGGGTACCAACCAACATCAATATCATGGAACCTGATGACCGCTCTGGCAGGGGAGGGGACCACCAGGCCTTCACCGACATCGGCTATACCGCCGTCCGATTCACCCAGGCCAACGAAGACGGCGACGCCGGCAGCACCTCTTCCACCTATGAAGACCGCCAGCATGACGTCCGCGACAGCCTCGGCCACTACAACAGCACCACCGGCCTCATCGATTCCATCTATGTAAACCCCAATTACCTGGCCCGAAACACCCTAGTCAATGGCAACTCCCTGGCGATGGTAGCCCTCGGACCGGATACGATCACCATGTCCGGCCTGCTCTGGACAGCCAACACCGTAAAGGTGCAGTTCACCCCGGCAACCAGCCCTGGCTACCGGGTAGCTGTACGCGCCGCCACTAACGACTGGGACACAGTCTACACCGTTACCGGCGCCTCTTCCGCCGTCCTGAAATTGCCCTATTCCAGCAGCACCACTTTTTATATCAGCGCCGCCGCCATGGACGCCAACGGAACAGAAAGCCAGTTCTCTACCGAATATATCTTGTCCACGGGCCTCGTGCCGCTCTACCTCGCACCCGACACGACCCAGCCCGAATCCACCAGCCCCGACGCATATGGTATCCGGCTGATGCCTAACCGGCCCAATCCTTTCGACGTAGCCACCATGATCGCCATCACCTCGGGAACCGACGTCTTCGCCGACCGCACCTGCCTGCAGTTTACTACCATCGACGGCCGCTTGATCAGCCGCATCCCTGTACACCTGCAGAAGGGCCTCAATACCGTCGTCTTCAACCACGGCTTCGGCGCCGCCGGCATCTACATCTGTTCGCTGATTATCGACGGACTTCCAACCCAAAGCACAGAAATGATCTTTCGTAACCAGTAGGCGCCCCTATCGCCAACCCGCGTTTGTAGATTTTTATCTACGTACTTATACGGCAACACCCCTTATTTTCGAATTCTAATAGGATAAGGTTTAATGGTTTATGGTTTCTGATGATATGGGGATTCATGGTCCCTGATCTTTATTAGTAGCAAAGTTAATTGGTAACAGCAAGGACAGCCGCTACCCAGTCATGGGAGCGGCCTTTTTTTGCCCCTCCGGGCCGTCCGCAATTGCACGCTCCCTGTATTGAAACCGGACACATGTAATTACCCCCCAATCGTAACCGATAGAGAATAAAACGATTACATTGTGGTCTGCAATTCGCTGCTCTTTCAGTCAAAGCTCCCCACATGTTCAGCAATCACCTAAAGCTCATCTGGCGCCGTCTCGTTAAAGACCGCCAGTCTACCATCCTCAACCTGTTGGGCCTGTCCTCCGGCCTCGCCTGTACTTTCCTCATCTGGCTATGGGTCAGCGACGAGCTGCATGTAGATAAATTCCATCAAAAAGATGACCGCCTTTACCAGGTATTGGCCAACGGGAAGAATGCCGATGGGATCAAGACCATCGATGCGACCAATGCCCTGCTGGCAAGAACCCTGAAGGAGAAAATGCCCGAAGTGGAAGAGGCTGTAGCCGTGCTTCCTTCCAGCTGGTTCGGAAAGATGACCTTGTCGGTGGGCGACAATACCACCAAGGCCTCGGGACCCTTTGCCGATCCGGCATACTTTACTGTCTTTTCTTACCCGTTGCTGGAGGGTAAGACCAACCAGGTGCTGAAGGATAAGAATTCCATCGTGCTGTCAAGGGATCTGGCGATGCGCTTATTTCATACCACGCAAAACCTCATCGGCCGGACAGTGGAATGGCAGCACGAAAAGTCCTATACCGTTTCCGGTATCTTCGAAAGCGTCCCCGCCAATTCTTCGGTCCAGTTCGATTATGTATTGCCCATGGAGAATTTCCTGGAGACGCATTCCTACGAAAAGAACTGGGGCATGAGCTCCGACCCTGCCACCTATCTGGTCCTCAAAAAAGGCACCGACCTCGCCCAATTCAATACCAAGATCGCCGGCTTCATGAAGACCCGGTATGCCGCGTCGAACGAAACATTATTCGCACGCAGCTATTCCGCCGGATACCTGTATGGCCGATATGAGAACTGACTGCCGGCAGGCGGAAGGATAGAGTATGTCCGGCTGTTCTCCATCATCGCCGTCTTTATCCTGCTGATCGCCTGTATCAACTTTATGAATCTTTCCACGGCAAAGGCAGCCCGAAGAGTAAAAGAGGTAGGGATAAAAAAGGTCATGGGCGCCCGGCGGGGGACGCTGGTCGGCCAATACCTCGCGGAATCTCTGCTGATGACTTTCCTGGCGCTGATGATAGCCCTGGTGATCGTCGCCATCTTCCTCCCCGGCTTCAACACCCTGACGGCCAAGCACCTTTCTCTGAACGGGGACCTCTCCCTTTTCCTGGACATCCTGGGTATCGGCCTGGTCACCGGCTTGCTGGCAGGCAGCTACCCGGCCCTCTACCTTTCAGGCTTCCAGCCGATAGCGATCTTCAAAGGCTCTATCAAGACCTCCCTGGGCGCGTTATGGGTGCGCAAGGGACTCGTGATCCTCCAGTTCAGCCTGTCTTTTATCTTCATCGTAGGCGTGATCATCATTTATAAGCAGGTGCAGTTCATCCAGACCAAGGACCTGGGCTACAACAAAGATAATATCCTCAGCTTCGGGACTGACGGCATCACTCCCCAACAGGCCGGCACGTTCCTGGCACAGATCAAGGCGCTGCCCGGCGTCATCAATGCCTCAGGCATGGATCATGGCAGCGTCTACGAGTTCGGGAACTCGGTTCCCTATGTGGTGGATGGGAAGCCCACCAAGGACTTCATTCAGATCGACAATACCGGCATCAACTATGGGCTGATCGAGACCCTGGGACTCAAGATCGTCGCTGGAAGGACCTTCTCTAAAGACCTCAGCGCGGATAGCGCCGAGATCATCATCAACCAGGCGGCCGTCGACGCATTTGGGCTCAAAAACCCTATCGGCAGGAAGATGGAGATCTTTAATGGCGATGGACGCCGAACGATCGTCGGCGTCGTCCGGGATTTCAATTTCCAGTCCCTGCATGAGAATGTAAAGCCCATGGCCCTTCGGCTGGTAACCCAATATACCGATGTTGTCCTGGCAAAGATCAAAGCCGGAGCGGAACAGCAGACGATAGCCGGCATCGAACAGCTGTACAGGAAAGCCCTTCCCGGCTTCCCTTTCGAGTATAGGTTCCTGGACGATGATTTTCAAGCGCAATATGTGGCCGAAAATCGGGTTGCCGTCCTGTCCCGCTACTTTGGCGGCCTGGCGATCCTCATCTCCTGCCTCGGACTCTTCGGCCTGGTGGCCTTCACCGCCGAAAGGAGGTTCAAGGAGATCGGCATCCGTAAAGTATTGGGCGCCACTACCGGTAACATCACCCTCCTGCTATCCGTCGATTTCCTCAAATTGGTGCTGATCGCCATTCTGGTGGCCTTTCCCCTCGCCTGGTGGAGCATGGACCGCTGGCTGCAGGGCTTCGCCTATCGCATCCCTATCGGCGCAGGGATCTTCCTGCTGGCGGCCGCGGCGATCCTCTTCATAACCGTCCTGACCATCAGTTTTCAGTCGATAAAGGCCGCGACGGCTAATCCGGTGAGCTCGCTGAGGTCGGAATAGAAATAAGAACGCCTGTGATCTGCTGACCACAGGCGTTCTAAAGTTGCCCGACAAGGGCTCGAACCTCGACATACAGATCCAGAATCTGTCGTACTACCATTATACTATCGGGCAATGGGAGGGCGAAATTAAGGTTTTTTCGCGTTATTTGCCAAAAATACCTGCTTCTCCGGGCTTAAAACATGAAATATTTCCTCCTCATATCCTGCTGTACATTAGCCGCTTTTGGGTCCCATCGGGTTCCTTCTATTACCATCACCCACCCCCCCGACTCGACCCTCCGCGCCGCTTTCCATTTCGTCGACTCCGTATTCGCCCGCAAGACCTTCCTCTTTCAAACGCTGGAACCCGATATCCCCGCAGACATGCAGTCCGCCATCATCCGGTATACCAGGGCTATCGCCGCTAACCAGCAATGGTACCTCGATTACCGGAATAAATATTCCACTTCTGGCCAACCCCTCCCTTACAACGAGCACTTCGGCATCACGCCCGAAGAATACCGGCGGATCCAGCACCTTGAAACCATGCCGTCCCAGCTCACTGCCGTAGACTCGCAGCAGGTGGCAGTGTCCCGGGACCACGGATTCATTCAGCTTAAAAGCGACGGGCAAACCCATCTGCTCGACTACCTTACGATCGACTCCTCCCAGGAGCTGCTGATATATGGCGGCGATACCATCCCTTTTGCCGGAAGGTCGGGCAGCGGCCCCTCCAGCCCATATGGCCAGTGGCAGGGCTTCACCTGGCGACTCGAGAGAACCGATATCGCCAGCACCCTGGATGCCAACAAGGTTACTGCGCGCATTATTGAGCTCAACCTGGGTCTGCCATCGGAAGGCGGCAAAACCTTCCTGCGCATCAAATACCAGGATGTCAGCGCCGGCGCCACCACCGCTAACATGGAGCTCCTCGGCTATATCCGCTAACGGCCACGATGCTGACCAATCGGCAATCAGGCATTAAACTTCCACAATTTTCTGTAGTCTAAATTTTAACATTCCGTTTCCCATCTGATTCTTGTTTTAACATTCCATTTCCTGGTTTCATATTTACTTTCATCGGGTAATCAAAACCGAACTCCCATGACCGAAAATCCTAAACCCCGATTCATCTCTATTCGCCTCTCACCCGACGAACACACCGAGGTGTACCAGCTTCTGCAGCAATCCACCTGCCGTAGTCTCACGGAATACGTAAAGAAAGTCTTGACGCAGAAGCCCATTACAGTAAAGGTCCGCGATCAGTCCCGCGAGGACGTCCTGCAGCAGCTCATCCTCATCAAGAGCAGGGTAGAGGCGCTCCTCGATAAGCCGGAATGGCAGGATTCATCCCCCATGCTCCGGGAGATCACGGAAATAAAATCGTCTATCCGTCAAATCGCCGAAAAATGCTCGCCATAGTAAAATCCTCGTTCAGCATCCGCGGCCCGCTGCAATACAATGAGCAGAAGGTCAAGCAGGAGCAGGCCCAGTTCCTGGATGCGCGCAATTTCCTCCAGGAGAAAGAAGAGCTCACGATGCGCCATAAGCTGCAGCGTTTCCAGGACCTCTCAACCCTCAACGAACGTTCTACAAAGAAGGCCATCCATATCTCCGTGAACTTTTCCGATAGCGATCTGCTCACCAATCGGGAAATGGTAACCATTGCCGGCGAGTTCATGCAGGGCATCGGCTTCGCCGACCAGCCCTGGCTGGCCTACCGGCATCTCGATGCGGGCCATCCGCATATGCA
>JAMFRX010000215.1 GCA_026224995.1 Puia dinghuensis | reverse complement strand
GATCGCCGACATAGATATTCCCCATGCAGTCGACTGCCAGGCCGCTCCCCAGGCCCGAGTAGCTGCCCGTGCCTACGCCAATGATGGTCGCGCCAACGGTCGCGCCCGGGGCCCAGAGCTGGATGCGGTTGTTGGCCGCATCGTAGATATATAAATTGTTTTGCCCGTCGAGCGCGAGATTGGTGGGGTTGTGCAATTGATTGGCGTTGGCGCCTGTACCGTTCCCGCCTGCGACGAGGACGCCGACGGTGTCGCCGGGCTTATATTTCTTAACCCATTCGTGGATGTTATCGGCCACATATAGGTTGCCGTTATTATCGACGCAGATGCCGGTGCAGAAGACGACCTGTGAATTGTTGCTGTCTAAGGGTATTCCTCCGGCGACCGTCACGCCGCTGGTGGACAGGGATTGGACGGCCCTGGCGGAATCGACCGGCTGGCCGTCCTTGTACCAGACGATGCTGGCCAGGGCATGCGTCGAGCTAAGGGCAAGCGTGGACCCGACGCAGTAATTGTTATTGGTGGTAACGGAGATAGGGTAGCCGCATTGGGCCAAAATCGTCGGGGGAAGGATTAAGAAACGGGCCATGAGGATAAGGGAAAGCAGCAGTCGCTTCATGCTTGCAAAGGACCGTAAACCTTTGTCAACGGCTGCAACATGATTGTTAATTTTGATTAAAAATGCTTCAATAGGGCCGTATATTCGCGCCATGAAATATTCTCAATGGATCGGTGTGGCTGCGGTGTTGCTGATAGTGGGGGCTTGTTTTATGCCCTGGGCCTGGTTCCCCGACCTGCAGAAGGACTTCACCGGCTTCTTCTCCGAGCAGAACCGTTATGGGCGGCCGGGGAAGGTGCTGATCTTCCTGGGCGGGGTGCAGATCCTGCTGTTCCTGATCCCCAGGATCTGGGCCAAGCGGGCCAATATCTTTATGTCGGCGGTAACGTTTGCCTGGAGCGTAAAATCCTTTATCCTGTATTCGTCCTGTTACAAGGGGATCTGTCCCGAAAGGCGGCTGGGTCTGTTCCTGGTGCTGGGTGGAGCGGCGGTTGTGCTGGTGGCCAGCATGCTGCCTGATCTCCCGGTAAAGGAGGAAAAGGCAGCCGGGTGAAGCCGGGCGCAGGGCAATTAGCGGGTCTGTCAGGGGGCTGCCGGGCCTGGATGAGGCAGTAGATCTGCTAGGTCGTAATGATGCGGGCTACGGCGAAGGCGCAGCCTGCGGCCAGGGCGCCGATGATCATGACGCGGAGGGCCCCGCCCAAGGGGTTGACGCCCGTGAGCTTGCTCTTAAAATAGCCGAAGACGAACAGGCAGACGAGCGTGATGGCTGCCGAGATCTTGAGGCCTGTGAATCCGTCGGACACGAAGAAATAGGGGCTCAGGGGGATGAAGCCGCCTACCACATACGAGAAGCCGATGTTGAAAGCGCTTTTGCGGGCGCGGAGGGGGTCGGGCTTGTCGAGGCCGAGCTCGTATTTCATCATAAAATCGACCCATTTATCCTTGTCCCGGGTCATTTCTTCCACTGCCTGCTCCTGGACGTCGTAGCTGAGTCCGAGCCCCGAAAAGAATTCTCTCACCTCGTCGCGTTCGCGTTCGGGTACCCGTTCCACTTCGTCATATTCCCTGCGTAGTTCCGCATTATAATGATCTATCTCCGTTTTGCCGGCGAGGTAGCCGCCTAGTCCCATGGCGATGGAACCGGCTGCGATCTCGGCGAGGCCTGCGATCCAGATAAGGTTGAGGTGCGCCTGACCTACCGCGGCGCTGAGGCCTGCGGCGAGGGCAAAGGGCACAGTGAGCCCGTCCGACATGCCGATGACGATGTCGGTTAGGATCTCGGAGCCCTTCATATGTTGTTCGATGTGTGGAGAGGTAGTAGCAATTTCGTGCATGGATTAAAATTATTCTTTTTTAGTGAGAAAGCACGGTGAGACTGTCTTTAAGGATATCCACGCATTCCAGCAGCTGATCGCGGGTGATCACCAGGGGCGGGGCCAGCCGGATCTTGTCGCCATGGGTGGGTTTGGCGAGGAGCCCGTTGTCTTTTAGCGCGAGGCAGAGCTCCCAGGCCGCATCGGGTCGGGGATGGTCGATGATGATGGCGTTCAGCAGCCCTTTGCCGCGGATCGTTTTGATAAAGGGGGTGTCGAGGGCCAGGACCTCCTGGCGGAACAGCTCGCCGAGGACGGCGGCATTCTCCGTCAGTCTTTCTTCTTTGAGTACCTCCAGGGCGGCCATCGCCACCTTGCAGGCCAGGGGGTTGCCGCCGTAGGTGGAACCATGTTCCCCGGGGCGGATGGTGAGCATGATCGCGTCGTCGGCGAGCACGGCGGATACGGGCATGATGCCGCCGCCGAGCGCTTTGCCCAGGATCAGGATGTCGGGTCGGACACCTTCGTAGTCGCAGGCCAGCATGCGGCCGGTACGGCCAAGGCCCGTTTGGATCTCGTCGCCGATAAAGAGGGCATTGGCGGCTTTACAGTATTGTTTGGCCAGCCGCAGGTAGCCCTCGTCGGGGACTACTACGCCGGCTTCGCCCTGGATGGGCTCTACCAGGAAGCCGGCCACCAGCGGATCTTCCAGGGCCTGCGCCAGTGCTGCGGTGTCGTTGTAGGGGATGATGACGAAGCCGGGAGTATAGGGGCCGAAGCGGCTATTGGAGTCAGGGTCGGTGCTGAAGGAGATCACGGTCGTCGTGCGGCCGTGGAAATTGCCGGCGCAGACCACCATCTTAGCCTTCTCTTCGGGGATGCCTTTTACATGGTAGCCCCAGCGACGACAGAGCTTGATGGCCGTCTCCACGGCTTCTACGCCGGTGTTTACCGGCAGGACCTTGTCGTACCCGAAATAATCCGTGATATAGCGGGCATATTCCCCCAGGAGATCGCTGTGGAAGGCGCGGGAGGTGAGCGTCAGCCTCTTTGCCTGTTCTGTTAGCGCGGCGACGATCTTCGGATGACAATGCCCCTGGTTGACGGCAGAATAGCCGCTGAGGCAATCGAAATATCGTTTGCCATCGATGTCCCAGACATGAACCCCTGCTCCCCTGGTAAGGACCACGGGTAGGGGGTGATAATTATGGGCGCCATATTTCTCTTCCAGCTCCAGGTAATGGAGAGATAGCTGCGACGGGGCGTTCAGTACTTGCATATAAAAGGAAGATAGAGGTGATAAAAAGTTAGCGATGAGCTATTTGTGCTCAGAGGAATGGGGCGATATCGTCAGCAATGATGATCGAGGAAGTCCAGATGGCGACCCAGGAATGCTATGTGGGAGTGGAGAAAAATGGTGGATGATTTACGGCAAGATACGATAATTATCCTTGCCGGAAGGAGCGCGGCCTTTTTGGAAGATGCCGTAGAAGCTGGAGCCGCTGCCCGTGAGCGAGGCGTATAGTGCTCCCTGTGCATACAGGGTTTCTTTAATCTTACGGAGCTCAGGGTGGAGCAGGAAGATGGGTTCTTCTAAATAGTAGACAAGGAGGTTTAGCCAGCTGTGGATAGGTTG
>JAMFRX010000214.1 GCA_026224995.1 Puia dinghuensis | reverse complement strand
TATGCTCTTTAAGGTGCTGTTTAATCTGTAAAATACTGAAGGACAATAAGAAAGGGCTACGTGAATGTAGCCCTTTCTTGTAAGTAGCGCGATCGGGATTTGAACCCGAGACCTCAGGGTTATGAATCCTGTGCTCTAACCAACTGAGCTATCGCGCCGTCTCCCATCTCCAGGGATCGCCACGAAGACAAACCCTATAAATGGGCTGCAAAAATAGAGAAAAATAACTGGAAAAAGCAATTAAGAGGAACGAAATCCTTGGCGCCCAATCCATCATGCTCTGCCGGCCTTCTAGCGGCCAACCCCAATGGTAGGGGATAAAACCAGCGCTAATAAAATAAAAAAGGCCCTCTGTGGAAACAGAAGGCCGTCTAACGATTGCTTGCCATATGAAAAATCTTCAAAAATTCGATTGTTGTATGTCTCTCACGTTCCGCCCGATCACCCTACAAATATAGTCCCCCGGGAACACTTAAAGAAGAACTCTATAATATCAAAAAGTTAAATTGCTAAATCCTTTTATCACTTTTCTGCTATTCCGTTCGCTTCTGAGTGCAATGTCGGAAGAATTCTCCAAAATAGGAAACAATCTTATTAACATTTTTAAGAAAATAACGCCAAAATCGATCAAAGTTGAATATGTAATTATTTATAATATATTTAAAATGGTCTAAAACGCCCAAAATAGCCCCATTTTGCCTTAAATTCGCCTATTTCTATAAATCTATAAATAAATAGTAAATAAATTTAATTTGTTCTGCCCGGATACTCTTCCAATCCTTTTTCCAGACAATCCATCGCCCGCTCCAAATCCTCCGTATTCAGCACATAAGCCAGTCGAACTTCTTTCTTACCCAACCCCTTGGTCCCATAAAATCCACCCGCAGGCGCAAGCATTACCGTCGCATTCTTATACGCAAAGGACTCCAGCAGCCATTGACAGAAGACATCGGTATCATCCACGGGTAGGCTTGCCATCGCATAGAAAGCGCCGCCAGGATTCGGACAATAGACCCCCGGTATCTTATTGAGCCGGCCCACCAGCACATCCCGCCGCTTCAGATACTCCGCCTTGGTAGCATTAAAATAGTCGGGCGGCAGCTCCGTAGCCGCCTCACCCAGGATCTGCGCAAAGGATGGCGGACTAAGCCGGGCCTGGGCAAACTTCATCACCGTATCCAGCACGGCCTGGTTGCGGGTCACCAACGCACCGATCCTCCCGCCACAGGCGCTATACCGCTTGGAGATCGTATCCATCATCAGCACATTGTCCTCGGCGCCCTTCAGGTTCATAGCGCTGATATGCTCCCCGCTATAGCAGAAGTCCCGGTAGGCTTCGTCTGAAAAAAGATATAGCCCATGCCGGATCACGATGTCCTTGAGCGTCTCCATCTCCTCCCGGCTGTATAGATAGCCCGTAGGATTGTTGGGATTGCAGATCACGATACCCCTGGTCCGGGGCGTGATCAGCTTTTCGAACTCCTCTACCGGCGGGAGAGCAAACCCATCCCCGATACTAGAGGTCAACGGCACCACCACCACATTCGCGGCTACGGCAAACCCATTGTAGTTGGCATAAAAAGGCTCGGGGATGATGACCTCGTCACCGGCATCCAGACAGCTCATGAACCCAAAAAGGATGGCCTCCGAGCCGCCGGTCGTGACGATGATCTGCTGATAGTCTACGTCGATTCCCGCACGCTTGTAATAGGTAGACAGCTTCCGCCGGTAGCTTTCGTTGCCCGCGCTATGACTGTACTCCAAAACTTTAAAATCGAAATTCCGCACCGCATCCAGCGCCATCTTAGGCGTCTCGATATCAGGCTGCCCGATATTGAGATGGTATACTTTGACGCCTTTCTTCTTGGCGGCCTCTGCAAAAGGCACCAGTTTCCGGATCGGCGAAGCCGGCATTTGTAATCCGCGTTGGCTGATGGTTAACATGGCGCAAATATAACAAAAAGGCCTCCCGGTTTTCCGGGAGGCCTTATAAGGAATAATTTAAGACGCTTATTTACCTGACTTACCGCTCTTGGAAGCCTCATATTTTGCATAAGCATCCGGCGTGAGCACTTCACCCGTGATCTTCAGCTGCAGCGGCATGTCTATCCCCGCTACCTTGACCGTGATGCTCTTGTTGAAAGGCCCCGCATTGGCGGCATTGAAGCCAGCCGTGATCTTATCATCCTTCCCCTTCTGGATCGCCCCCTCCGGCTTGGTGGGAGTCGTACAGCCACAGGAGGCTATGGCGGATTCGATGATCACCGGGTTTTCACTGGCGTTCGTAAAGAGGAAGTCGTGTGTCACAGGCGAATTTTGCTTGATCTTGCCGAAATCATACGAAAGTTCCTTGAACTTCACTACGTCTTCTGCCTTCTTCTCTTGGGCAAAAACACCAGCAGACAGGATAAGGGTGCTGGCAAACAGGAGTAGTTTCTTCATTGTTATCAGTTTATTTGTTTTAATAATTGTACAGAAGCATTCTCCGGCGCGCTGGTGGCCGGAACGGTATAGACCTCCCCGCTGATGGTCAGGGTCTTGGTCCGGTTGGTATTGTAAACGATAGTTACCGTCTTGGTAAAAGGGCCCTGGGAATAGGCATTATAGCCTACCTGGATCGTGGCCGTCGCCCCGGGTTCTATCGCCTCGCGGCTCCATACGGGAGTTGTACACCCGCAGGACGCCTGCACATTATCGAGCTTCAGGGCAATGCTGCCCGTGTTGACGATCTCAAAAGTACAGGTAGCCGGCCGGCCCTGGGGTATCTTTCCAAAGCTATGGACATTATCCTTTATTTCAAGGACATCGGGCGGCAGGGGTAATGCCGTTCCACGATTATTCACCGCTTGGGCACGGACGCCCAGAACGGTGATAAAAAGGGTGATCACAATTGCTAATTTTTTCATAGTTTGCCTGCGTTAAGCTGATTATAAAATTAATACTTAACGGTAGCTTTGCCAATAAATTATCGAGTATTATAGTTTTTTAACAATCAATCACTTGGAAAATCTAATTCCCACCGAAGTCCTCGATTTGGAAAAACTTTCTTTCGACAAGTTCCGGGAGGAAGTATTAAAGGATTACCGCTCGGCCTGCGAAAGCCGGGAAGCCAGCCTCCTGGGCCGCAAAGAGGTCCTCACCGGAAAGGCCAAATTTGGCATTTTCGGCGACGGCAAGGAGGTCCCCCAGGTCGCCATGGCCAAGTTTTTCAAGCCCGGCGATTTTTATGCCGGCTACTACCGGGACCAGACCTTCGCCTTCGCTACCGGTGCCGCAACCATCGAGGAATTCTTCTCTCAGCTATATGCCGATCCAGACCCCAGTCACGATCCCCATAGCTCCGGCCGCCAGATGAACTCCCACTTCGCTACGGCCTTCATAGACACCGACGGGGCGCCCCTGGATCTCGTCAACCGTAAGAACCTTACGGCCGGGCTAGCCCCTACCGCCGCGCAGTTGCCCAAAGCCCTGGGCCTGGCCTCCGCCTCCAAAGCATTCCGGGAAGTGGAAGTCCTCCATCAGTTTTCCGGGCTTTCCAATAATGGGAATGAAGTATGCTTCTGCACCATCGGCGACGCCTCCACCAGCGAAGGCCATTTCTGGGAGACCCTCAACGCCGCGGGCGTTTTGCAGGTCCCCCTGGCTATCTTCGTCTGGGACGACGGCTATGGCATCTCGGTCCCCCGCCAGTTACAGACGACCAAAGGGTCCATCTCCGAACTGATCAAAGGCTTCCAGAAAAAAGAAGGCACCAACGGAATCGATATCTATAAGGTTAAAGCCTGGGATTATGCTGGCATGTGCGAGGCCTTCGAAGCCGGTATACGCTCTGTTCGGCTCACACATACCCCCGTCCTCTTCCACGTGGAAGAAGTGACCCAGCCGCAGGGACATTCCACCTCGGGCAGCCATGAACGCTACAAATCGCCTGAAAGGCTGGAGTGGGAGCGGGAATGGGACGGCATAAAAAAGATGAAGGAATGGATCATCGACAACGCCCTTGCCGACGAAGACGAGCTCAACGACATCGAAACGGAAGCCAAGGAATCCACCCGCAACAGCCGTAATCTCGCCTGGGAAAAATACCAGGAGCCCATCCGGTTCCAGGTCACCCGCGCCGTGGAGCTCATCCGCGAGCTGGCTGGCCAGACGCCCGACCACGCCGTGCAGCTCCAGAAGCTGGCCTCCTCACTGGCCATCAACCGCGAGCCGGGTCGCAAAGAGGTGCTCCAGACCCTGCATCAGTCCATCACGCTGGCCGGCAAGACATTCGCAGCCCAGAATGCGGCCGCCTACTACAAACAGCTCAAAGAAGACAACGCTAAGCTGTACAATACCCATCTCTACCACGAAGGCGCCCGCAACATCCTGCAGGTGCCGGAGGTGAAAGCCGCATATGCCCCCAACGCACCCCTCCTCAATGGCTATGAGGTGCTGAACCGGTATTTCGACGAGCTCTTCGCGCACAACCCCAAAGTCATCGCCTTCGGCGAAGACCTGGGGAAAATTGGCGACGTCAACCAGGGCTTCGCCGGCCTCCAGGCCAAACATGGCGCCGAACGCATCTTCGACACCGGCATCCGGGAGCTCACCATCATGGGCCAGGGTATCGGCATGGCCTTCCGTGGCCTCCGCCCTATCGCCGAGATCCAATACATCGATTACCTGTTATACGGCCTGCAGCCCCTGAGCGACGACCTGGCCTCGCTGCAATACCGCACCGGTGGCCGCCAGACGGCCCCCCTCATCGTCCGCACCCGCGGCCACCGGCTGGAAGGCATCTGGCACAGCGGCTCACCCATGGGGGTGATCCTGGGGGCCCTACGCGGCCTCCACGTCTGCGTGCCCCGTAACATGGTCCAGGCCGCCGGCATGTACAACACCTTGCTCGAAGGCGTCGACCCCGCGCTCATGATCGAATGCCTAAACGGCTATCGCCTCAAAGAAAAGCTGCCATCCAACCTGCTGGCCTTCCGCGTCCCCTTGGGCATACCGGAAGTGCTTAAAGAAGGAGAAGACATAACCATCGTCTCCTATGGCGCAACCCTGCGCATCGCCCAGGAAGCCGCCATCGCCCTGGAAGCCGAAGGCACCAGCTGCGAGATCATAGACGTCCAGACCCTCCTGCCTTTCGACATCCACCACGGTATCCTGGAATCCCTCAAAAAGACCAGCCGCATCCTCATCGTCGACGAAGACGTCCCGGGCGGCGCCGCAGGGTTCATATTCAATAAAGTCATGGAAGAACAGGGGGGATATAAATGGCTCGATACGGCCCCCAGAACGATCACCGCCAAAGCCCACCGCCCGGCCTATTCCAGCGACGGCGACTATTTCAGCAAGCCCAGCGCAGAAGATATCATCGACGTGGTCCGCCAAATGATGGCGGAATAAAGAAAAAGGCCGCACTTCATTCAAATGCGGCCTTTTTTTATCATCTCAAATTGTGAAATACTTTCTGAACATCCTCGTCCTGCTCTATCTTATCCACCAGCTTTAGCAGCTCCTGCGCCTGATCCTCCGGCAGCTCTACCGTGCTCACAGGTATCCACTCATTCTCCGAGCTGATAGGCGTGATGCCCTTTTCCTCCAACGCCTTCTGCATCCTGCCGAAATCATTGAAAGCGGCCCGCAGCACCAGCACCGGCTCATCATGCTCACCCGTGCCTTCACCCATCTCTTCCAGCCCAAAGTCGATCAGCTCCAGCTCCAGGTCATCAGGATTCAATCCCTCCGGCTTCAGCTTGAAGACACCCATCTTCTTGAACTGGAAGCTCACGCTCCCATTATTGCCCAGCGTCCCATGCCCCTTGGTAAAATTGTTTTTTACATTGGCTACCGTCCGGACGTGGTTGTCTGTCGCAGTCTCCACTAAGATAGCGACCCCATGCGGCCCATAGCCCTCATACAGGATCTCCTCGTAATTCTCCGTATCCTTGCCCTGCGCCCGCTTGATGGCAGCCTCTACCCGGTCCTTGGGCATGTTGACACTCTTGGCATTCTGAAAACAACGCCGCAGCGCCGGATTGGTGGCAGGATCAGGACCTCCTACCTTTACGGCAATGGCAATTTCCTTCCCGATTCGTGTGAACTGCTTGGCCATCCGGTCCCACCGGGCAAACATCGTATGCTTACGTACTTCAAATATGCGACCCATAAAAAACAATAACTTTTTAGTGCGGGGGCAAAGTTAAGCGTTTAGCTTACTATTTTTCCTGCTGTAGGTAAAATAGACAACTAATCCCAATAACATCCATGCCAGAGCCGTCAGCTGGGTATTCCTGTCCAGACCGACGATCATAGCCGTACAAACGATGACCCCCAGGATGGGCACGAGAGGCACCAGGGGTGTCTTGAACGGCCGGGGACGATTGGGGTCGCTCCTGCGCAGGATCACTACCCCGATACTCACCAGGATAAAAGCGAACAGGGTGCCGATGCTCGTAAGGTTGCCGGCCACGCTTTCAGGGACAAAGCCGGAGAACAGGCCTACGAACAAAAAAAGGATCATGTTGGACTTATAAGGAGTCCGGAATTTCGGGTGGAGAGCGCAAAACACCTTGGGTAACAGCCCATCGGTCGCCATGGTATAGAACACCCTGCTCTGACCAAGCAGCATTACCAGGATCACCGAGGAGAACCCAGCCAGGATGGCGACCGTTACCGCTATCGATAACCAATGATAACCAGTCATGTAATGCTCGATGGCAAAGGCAACGGAGGCTTCTCTGCCCTCCTTTACGAAGTCCGTATAAGGAGCAACGCCGGTGAGCACCCAAGAAAACAAGATATAGAGGATCGTGCAGACCACCAGCGAACCCAGGATGCCCCTGGGCATGTCCCTGGCGGGATTCTTGGCCTCCTGTGCTGCGGTCGATACGGCATCGAAGCCGATAAAGGCAAAGAATACTACCCCTGCACCGGATAAGATCCCGCCCCACCCATGCCGGAAGAATTCCGCATAGGAATAGAGCGTGCCATCCCTCAGTCGGGCAGGGGGGGCATCCGCAGGGATCAGGTAGGGGTGGTGATTACCGGGATTGATGAACTGCCAGCCGACGGCGATGAATACCAATACGATGGCCACTTTTATAAAGACGATGATGCCGTTTACCGTTGCGGACTCTTCGGTGCCTTTTATCAGCAGCAGGGAGAGCAGCAGCAGGATGAAAAGGGCAGGAATATTAATGATGCCGTGGTGCATCACCCCTGAGGCGTCCAGTACCTTCTCAAAGGGCGAATGGCACCACTCGAATGGGATCGCCCCGCCCAACAGCTTATTGAGGTATTCGCTCCAGGAGATGGAAACGGTGGCGGCGCCCAGGGCATATTCCAAAACCAGCGCCCAGCCTATTATCCAGGCCACCAATTCCCCCATGGTAGTATAAGCATAGGTGTAAGCGCTGCCGGCAATG
>JAMFRX010000213.1 GCA_026224995.1 Puia dinghuensis | reverse complement strand
CCTGCGGAACTTCATAGAGCGTATTTAATAATAAAAAATGGAGATCATTCCGGCTATAGATATCATCGACGGAAAATGTGTCCGGCTGACGCAGGGCGATTATGCACAAAAGAAGATCTACAACGAGCATCCGCTGGAAGTGGCGGCGGCTTTTGAGGATGCGGGTCTGCGCCGGCTGCACCTGGTGGACCTCGACGGCGCCAAGGCCGGGGCGGTGAAGAACTGGAAGGTGCTGGAGACGCTGGCGTCGAGGACGGGGCTGGTCATCGACTTTGGCGGGGGAATCAAGACGGCGGCAGATGTGGACATCGTCTTCAATTCCGGCGCTTCGTTAGCGACTGTAGGAAGCATTGCCGTGAAGGACGCAGCGCTTTTTGTAAGCTGGCTTGGGAGCTATGGGGCAGAGAAATTCCTGCTGGGGGCTGATGTGAAGAATGAGAAGATCGCAATTGGGGGCTGGCAGGAGACCACGGATATCTGGATATACGATTTCGTCCGCGAGTACATGGATAAGGGGGTCCGGCAGGTGTTTTGTACGGATGTGAGCAAGGACGGACTGTTGCAGGGGCCTGCCCTGGAGCTATACCGGAACATCATAGTCGAATTCCCGGAGCTGCATTTGATCGCCAGCGGCGGCGTCAGCGAGATGGATGACATCTATAGGCTTGAGGAAGCCGGCTGCAAGGGCGTGATCATCGGCAAGGCGATCTATGAAGGGTTTATCCTGTTGAACGATTTATCTAAATACAATGCTGACTAAACGAATCATACCCTGCCTGGATATCCGGGACGGCCGGACGGTGAAGGGCGTCAACTTCGAGAACATCCGGGACGCCGGCGACCCTGTAGAGCTGGGCTCCTTGTATGCCCGCGAGGGTGCGGACGAGCTGGTGTTCCTCGACATCACGGCTACCAATGAAAAGCGGAAGACGTTAAGGGAGCTGGTAAATCGCATCGCCCATCATATAAATATACCGTTTACCGTAGGCGGCGGCATCAGCAGCATAGAAGACGTTTATCTCCTGCTGCAGAATGGGGCGGATAAGATCTCTGTGAACACTTCCGCTTTCCGGCGGCCGGAGCTGGTGTCCGAGCTGGCGAAGGAATTCGGGAGTCAGTGTGTGGTGCTGGCGATCGACACCCGCTGGGAGGATGGGGATTGGTGGGTCTATCTGAATGGGGGCAGGGTGAAGACGGACAGGTCGTGCGCCGACTGGGCCAGGGAAGGGGTAGAGCGTGGGGCGGGTGAGATCCTGCTGACGTCCATGAACAACGACGGCACCAAGCAGGGATTTGCGCTGGACATCACCCGGCAGCTGGCGGAGACGCTTCCGGTTCCGATAATCGCGTCCGGAGGCGGAGGGATACCCGAGCATTTTGCGGCCGTGCTAGGGCCGGGCAAGGCGGATGCGGCGCTGGCTGCCAGCATCTTCCATTTCAAGGAGATCGGGATTCCGGAATTAAAAGGATATTTGCAGGAGCATCAAATCCCCGTGAGGCTATGATGCGCTCAAACGAGAATAATCGACTATGGAAAATACATTAACCATCAATTTTGAGAAGGCGCACGACGGGCTTGTGCCGGCCATCATCCAGGATCATACTACGGCTAAAGTGCTGATGCTGGGGTATATGAACCAGGAAGCGTTGGACAAGACGAAGACAGAAGGGAAGGTCACCTTCTTCAGCCGCAGCAAAGGGCGGCTTTGGACCAAGGGGGAGCAGAGCGGTAATTTTCTGTTGCTGAAAGAGATCGCCGTGGATTGCGACAAGGATACCCTGCTCATAAAGGCCGAGCCGCTGGGGCCGGTATGCCATACAGGGGCGGATACATGCTGGGACGAAAAGAACCACAGGGAGGACTTTCTCGCCACTCTGGAGGAGATCATAGAGCAGCGCCGCCACGAGGGGAATGTGGAAGGCTCTTATATTGCCCGGCTTTTCGGCCAGGGAATCAATAAGATAGCGCAGAAAGTGGGTGAGGAAGCCATAGAGGTGGTCATAGAAGCCAAGGACCACGATGAAAAACTTTTCCTCAATGAATCGGCGGACCTTATGTTCCATTTTCTGATCCTCCTTAACGCGAAAGGCTATAACTTGCAGGATGTAACGAATGTCTTGCAGGAGAGGCATAAAAAATAATAAGTTATGAAGCTATTTTTCGGGGTATTGCTGGCGATGCCGTTGGTTGGCCTGGCGCAGCAGCCTTCTTTTACCATCACGGGGAATGTGAAGGGGTTACCGGATGGGTCCAAAGTCTTTGTGACTGATGTTTCCAATCCGACCGATACGGTGGCTGTGTCATCCGTTCGTGGCGGGCAGTTTGCGCTCAGCGGTCATGTGTCGGAGCCTAATCTTTTCGAGCTTAACTTTGATGCGGTTAAGAAGAAGACGCCGCTCTTCATGGGTAACGATGTGATGCAGGTATCGGGAGGCGTGGATGATATGAAAGAGCTCAAGACGGCCGGTTCGCCTTCCAACGATGACTTCACGACCTTTCAGGCAATGTTCACACCATATTTCACCCGGCTGAATGCCCTGATGAAGGACCTCAATGCATCCACGGGCCATGCCGATCCGTCGTATCAGGCGTATAAGAAGCTGACCGATACGATCTTTACGGTGATCGACCAGTTCATCCAGAAGCGGCCTAATTCCTATGTATCGCCCTTCATACTCGTCGTTGTGAATCAGCTGACGGAGGATGTGATGGCGCAGGACAGAAGGCTGCATTCTTTGTCTGCTGCCGTTCAGCAAGGCTATTATGCTCAATACCTGCAGAAGCAGCTGGACGATGCAAAAGTCGGAGCCGTAGGTACGCCGGAGATCGATTTTACGCAGAACGATACGGCAGGGCGTGCCGTGACGCTTTCCTCTTTCAAGGGCAAATATGTGCTGGTGGATTTCTGGGCCAGCTGGTGTGGCCCCTGCCGGATGGAGAACCCCAATGTGTTGTCGACCTACAAGCGTTTCAAGGATAAGAACTTTACCGTGCTGGGTGTTTCGCTTGACAAGACCAAGGACCCCTGGATCAAGGCCATCAAGGATGATGGGCTGGCCTGGACGCAGGTGAGCGACCTTAAGTTCTGGTACAATGAGGCGGCTGTCAAATATCATGTGCAGGCGATACCGCAGAATTTCCTTGTCGGACCGGATGGGAAGATCGTAGGGCGGAACCTGCGGGGAGCGGATCTGCAGGCCAAGCTGTGTGAGCTGCTGGGGTGTAATTAAAAAAAATGGGACCTGCCTTCCCGGCAGGTCCCGACGGGCATTAATTGATATCTTTTCCTTCTTGTAACATCGGTATCATCTTGGCGATATTGTCCTTATTCGGTTTATCGGCAGCCTGTGGCTCCGCTTTCTTCATATATTCCAGCGCTTTCTTATAATCGCCGTTAGCCGAGAGGCCGCGGGCCATTCCCATGTTCGTCATGAACTCGTTGGGATGCTTGTCGTAGTTCAGCTTAAATGCTTCCAGGGCTTCCTTATAGCGCTTTTGGGTCAGCAGCTGACGGGCGTATAGGTGTACTTCCTGTTCTGTCGCAAGCGGGAGGGCTGCCTTCATGATGGCGTCTGCATCGTCCTTCCGGTTGAGTGCGGCCAGCACCTGCGCTTTTGTGGACAGGGTTATAAAATTCATGTTGCCGAGGGGCGGGTTGACGGCAGCATTGGCCCAGCTGAGGCCTTCTTCCAGATCGATATTATGCTGTACGCAGAAATCGGCGGCCTGATTCAGGGCGTTCCAGGAGAAACCCTGGCTGTTGCGCAGCTCGCGGCGGAAGGATTCCAGCTGCAGCTTCGGATAGTCTGTTTCCACTTTGAAGGGGATGCTGATCTTCTCCCATTCCAGCGCGATGGTCGCGGCATTCTCTTTTTCGTCCAGGAACTCATATTTAAGCCGTTCTACTTCGTGGTCCATGGGTACGGGCTTGACCTTGACCTGGAGGGCGTCCTCTTTGGGGTCGTAGAAGAAGCTGCCCCAGGAGCTGGAGTTGCGGGAGAAAATGAGCGTGCATTCGGAGGCGCCATAGGCGACGAAGAAGCCGTATTTGCCGGCTGGGAGAGGCTGGCCTTCGATGGTGACATCCGTGGAGAACTCGATGGTGGTGTTCTCGTTGGCGCCGGCGCGCCAGGGTGCGGCTTTGCTGGTGCCGAAGCCCTGGTCGACATAACCTTCGGGGACGAGCTTTCCCCAGATCTGTCCCTCGCGGCCTTTGACGCCGGGACGATTGTAATTGAGTGAGACATCGGTAATGCCTATCCGCTCGGATACCTGGGCTTTTTTGTTGCCGCCGTCGGGCAATGCCGTCAGCTGAGCCTGGAGATGTGAAGTGGAGACAATGGAAAGGGAGGTCAGCAAAATGCTGACAGTGAAAGTTCTTCTCATAGCGCAATGCTTTTTACTGGTTAATGTTGGGAGACCTTTAGCGAATCAAATGTAGGCTTTAGGGATTCGGGGGAAAGGGATTTTACACCGAAGGCGGATAAAGAGGATATGAAGCGGCGCCGGATGGGCGGGGGGCCAGGGGGTTGAAGAATAGGGGGGAATCGTTGAAAACCGCCGGGTCGGCGATTGGCGGAAGTCGGACGGAGGGGGGCGCCACCGGTCCGAAGGAGGGAGGCGCCCCCCTATTGCAGCTGTCGTTTGTACAATTGGATGGTGTTCTCATAGCCGAGGTAGAGGGCATCGGCGATGAGGGCGTGACCGATGGAGACTTCGTCCAGTGCGGGGATGGTGCGGGCGAAGTATTGCAGGTTATGGAGGTCGAGGTCGTGGCCGGCGTTGAGTCCCAGGCCCAGCTCCCGGGCGCGGAGGGCGGCTTTGTGATAGGGGGCGATGGCTTTTTCCTTGTCTTCGAGATAGCCATGGGCATAGGCTTCGGTATAGAGCTCGATGCGGTCTGTGCCGGTGGCGGCGGCGCCTTCCACCATGGCGATCACGGGGTCGACGAAGAGGCTGACGCGGATGCCGGCTTTTTTGAAGACGCCTACGATCTCCAGGAGGTAATCTTTATGGCGGATGGTATCCCAGCCGTGGTTGGAGGTGATCTGGCCGAGGGCGTCCGGGACGAGGGTGACCTGGGTCGGCTTGACGTCGAGGACGAGGTCTATGAATTTCTGTTCCTGGGAATTGCCTTCGATATTGAATTCGGTGGTGATGATCTTTTTGATGGCATAGACGTCTGCGTAGCGGATATGGCGTTCGTCGGGGCGAGGGTGGACGGTCACGCCGTCAGCGCCGAATTCCTGGGCGTCTACGGCGGCTTTGACGACATCGGGATTATTACCGCCCCGGCTGTTGCGCAGGGTCGCGAACTTGTTGATGTTGACGGAGAGCTTAGTCATGGGACAAAGGTAAAAAGAAAAGAGGCACCTAAGTGGTGCCCCTGGGATGGATCGAAGGTTGCTCGTATTTTAAATTAGTTCAGATGAATCAGTGGGCCATCTTCGGATTGTTTGAAGAGGCGGGTCTTGTAAACTGCTTCGCCGGCGGCGGTTTTGATCTCCAGGTTGTAATTGCCGGCGATCAGCGTTTCCAAGTTATCGAGCGGGATGCGGTTGGTACCGCTTTTGAGACCCGCGCCAAGCATCCGAATGATCTTTCCCTGCTCTACGTCGGCCAGCAGGACGATACAGTCTACGTTATCCTGGCAAGTGATCTCCAGCATGATGTAGTGTTCGAACGGGTTCGGATAAACCGAAATTTCAATTGTCATAACCATAGCCTCTGGGTTTTATCTGTGATCGGGATGAATCTTGGTAACTACCCTCACAGGAATGAGTGCGGGCATTTTTTCTTTGGAGAAGGCAAGATTTGTGAGTGTGTACAGGAATTGGATGATAGTTTTCATTATACACGGTTTTCAGTGATGTGGCCAATACCCGGCCAAAAAACAATCGAAT
>JAMFRX010000212.1 GCA_026224995.1 Puia dinghuensis | reverse complement strand
CGACGTCACCGCCAACACAGAAGTGGCCTCCCGCTACGGCTCCCTCCTGCAGAAGAGCATCTCCGTCGTCGCCTGCAACAAGATAGCCTGCTCCTCAAAATATGGTAACTACCGCCTGCTCAAAGACCTGGCACGCGAATACAACGCCCGCTTCCTCTTCGAGACCAACGTCGGCGCCGGCCTGCCGGTCATCGGCACCCTCAACGACCTCACCCGCAGCGGCGACAAGGTCCGCCGGATCGAAGCAGTCCTCAGCGGCACCCTCAATTTCGTCTTCAACAACTACACCGGTGAAAAACCTTTTTCCGATGTCGTCCGCCAGGCACAGGAAGAAGGCTATACGGAACCGGACCCAAGGCTCGACCTCAGCGGCACAGATGTGATGCGCAAGATCATGATCCTGGCTCGCGAGTCTGGCGAGAGAACGGAAATGGAAGACATCGACAACCGGACTTTTATGCCCGAGTCCTGCATGCAGGGCAGCGTCGAAGACTTCTATACCGCAATGGTCAGAGAAGAAGAACACTTCAAGGCCCTCTACAAGGCCGCCGCCGCCCAGGGAAAAAAGCTGAAGTTCGTAGCCCGCTACGACAACGGCAAGGCTTCCGTAGGACTGCAGCATATCGGCCCGGAACACGACCTCTACCACCTCTACGGCAAGGATAATGTCGTTTTGTTCTATACCGATCGCTATTCAGAGCAGCCCCTCGTCGTCAAAGGCGCAGGCGCAGGCGCCGAAGTTACCGCCTCGGGCGTATTTGCAGATATTTTACGCATCATCAACTCTTAATTATGCAGCAGGCCAGCATACACTCTTCAGTGACTTTACAAGCCCCGGGCACCGTAGCCAATCTTGTTTGTGGATTCGATATCCTCGGACTGGCCCTGGACCAACCCTATGATACCATGGAGGTCCGCCTCCTCGATCAGCCGGGTATCATCATCACCAGCAAAGACGGCTTCCCACTGCCAAAGGACCCCGCGCTCAATACGGCCGGCGCCCCGCTGATCGCCATGCTGGAAGAACTGGACGAGCCCATCGGCTTCGAGGTCATCATCAGCAAGCACATCAAGCCCGGCAGCGGCATCGGCAGCAGCGCCGCCAGCGCCGCAGGCGCCGTAGTAGGCGCCAACCACCTGCTGGGTAACCGCTTCTCCAAAGAAGACCTCGTCCGCTTCGCCCTCTTCGGCGAAAAAGTCGCCTCCGGCGTCAAGCATGCCGATAATATCGCCCCCTGTATCTACGGCGGCATCACCCTCATCCGCTCCATCTTCCCCCTGGATATCGTCCAAATTCCAGCCCCGAAGCTGCACGTCACCGTCGTCCACCCCCAGATAGAGGTCCGCACGTCCGACGCCCGCCAGATCCTCCGCAAGCAGGTCCTGCTGAAGGACGCGATAAGACAATGGGGGAACATCGCGGGACTGGTCGCCGGATTCATGAAATCCGACTACGACCTCATCGGCCGCAGCCTGGAAGACGTTATCATCGAACCCGTCCGCAGCATCCTCATCCCTGGATTCGACGAAGTAAAAACCAAATGCAAGGCTGCAGGCGCCCTCGGCGGCGGCATCTCCGGCTCAGGCCCCTCCGTATTCATGCTGAGCAAAGATGAAGAGACGGCCCACCAGGTCGAAAAGCTCATGCAGGAAGTCTATACCCGCATTGGACTCGACCACCACACTTATGTCACGACCATCAATCAACAGGGAGTAAAGATCATATGAATTATTATAGCCTCAATAGCCCATCCACCTTCGTTAGCTTCAAAGAAGCCACCATCCGCGGACAAGCCCCCGATAAAGGCCTCTATTTCCCCGAATTTATCCCCGCTCTGCCGGACGAACTGCTGCAAAACCTCAGCACCTACTCCCGTGAGGAAGTAGCCTTCCAGGTCATCCGCCCCTATACCGGCAATACCCTCCCCCAATCCGAATTACGCCGCATCGTAGCCGAGACCATCGACTTCGACTTCCCCCTGGTCCCCATCACCCCCGATACCAGCGCCCTCGAGCTTTTTCATGGCCCTACCCTGGCCTTTAAAGACGTAGGCGCCCGCTTCATGAGCCGCTGCCTCGGCTACTTCGTCCGGGGCAACGACAAACCCGTTACCGTCCTCGTCGCGACTTCAGGTGACACCGGCGGCGCCGTAGCCAGCGGCTTCTACGACGTGGAAGGCATAGAGGTAGTCATCCTCTACCCCGCCGGAAAAGTCAGCAGCGTACAGGAGCTCCAGCTCACCACCTATGGCAAGAATATCACCGCCCTGGAAGTGGACGGCAGCTTCGACGACTGCCAGCGCATGGTTAAGGACGCCTTCGCCGACCCCACCCTCCAACAACAGCTCTTCCTCACCTCAGCTAACTCCATCAACGTCGCCCGCTGGCTGCCCCAACAGTTCTATTATTTCTTCGCCTTGCAACAATGGGCCGACAAAGACAATCCCCCCGTCATCAGCGTACCCAGCGGAAACTTCGGCAACATCTGCGCCGGCCTCATGGCCTGGCAATCGGGCCTCCCCGTCAACCACTTCATCGCCGCCTGCAACGCCAACGACGTGGTCCCCATCTACCTGACCACCGGCGATTACCAGCCCAAGACCGCCCGGCCTACCCTCTCCAACGCCATGGACGTCGGCAACCCCAGCAACTTCGTCCGTATCCTGGAGATCTTCAACAGCCGCCTGCCCTCCCTCCGGAAAATGCTGACCAGCTATAGCATCTCCGACGAAGAGACCGCCGCAGCCATCCGCGAGCTCTATACCTCCCACCACTACCTGCCCGACCCCCATGGCGCCGTCGGCTGGCTGGCCTTGCAACGATACCTCGCCGAACATCCCGGCACAAAAGGCCTCTTCCTCGAAACGGCACACCCCGTGAAGTTCTATGACACCGTCGAACCGCTCATCGGCAACAAGATCCCACTGCCGCCTTCCGTAGAAAAACTGCTGAGCCAACAAAAACAAAGTAAAAAAATTGAAGCGCACTATACAGAGTTAAAAGATTACCTGCTATCTTACAAGTAGCAACCGATTCCTCATCTTTTATCTTCTTCCCGTGCAAACTCGCGCCTCTGGCAGCCGCTTCGCCGGCCTGGACCACCTCCGGGCCCTGGCTATCATCATCGTATTCGTTTATCATTATAACATCTTCGGCCATCCGCCGGGCTTATACGACCACCTGGGCTCATGGGGTTGGACAGGCGTCGACCTCTTCTTCGTCCTCAGCGGCTACCTCATCGGTGGCCAGCTCTTTGCGACAACCCGAGCGAAGCGAGAGGTTGCGAACGAGGAGGAGCGTGGCGAAGCAGCTCCGACGAAGTTCATCCGCGACCAACCCATCCTTTACAGCGAGTTCTATTTCAAACGCGCCCTCCGCATCCTCCCCGCCTATTTCGTAGTCCTGGCCCTATACCTTATGATCCCCGCCTTCAAGGAACGCAGCCAGCTCCCACCCCTCTGGCGCATGATCACCTTCACCCAAAATTTCGGCCTCGATCTAACGCGAGATGGCGCCTTCTCCCATGCCTGGTCCCTCTGCATCGAAGAACAGTTCTACCTCGTGCTGCCCCTGCTCATCATCGCCCTGACCCTTGTAAAAGCACATAAGAAAGCCGCCTGGCTCCTCGTCGGGTTATTCGGCTTCGGCCTGGCCATCCGCACGTTCATCTGGTTCGACGTTCTCCCCAGCCAACCCAGCTTCGGTATAGCCTATTACAAATTCATCTACTACCCCACCTGGTCACGCCTCGACGGCCTGCTCGCAGGCGTCGCACTCGCCGCCTTCTATTATTTCCAGCCCGCCGCCTGGCAACGCCTCACCAAACACGGCAATATATTGCTGTCGATTGCCCTGGCCCTCGTCGCCGGCGCCTGGCTCATCGCCCACGACGACAACCAATACAAGCTCCGCGGCGCCATCTTCGGCTACCCCGCCATCGCCATCGCCTACGGCGCCCTCGTGCTGGCAGCCCTAAGCCCCTCCTGCCTGCTCTACCGCTACTCCTCTTTCATCACCCGCACCATCGCAACCCTGTCCTAGTCCATCTACCTCCCCCACACACAGCTGATCCCCCGTCCCCCCGAGGCCCTGCATCGCTAGACCCGCGGCGACGCCACCTACACCTCCTTCTGGATCTGCGTCGCCATAGCCTTCCTCGGCGGCTGGATCCTCCACCTCGCCGTGGAGAAACCCTTCCTGCTCCTTAGAGACAGGCTGCTCGCCAAAAAGCCCTCGCTCGAAAATAACAGGCCGCCTGCTTTGAATTCTCGCTAAAAATGAGCACTTTCATAACACCAATGAAAATCACGCGCACCCTAACGCTTGCCTGCCTCTTCCTGGCATTCCTCTCCCAGGATGCGCTGGCCCAGCCTATATGCGGGTTCGACGCAGTTAATGCGCGCCTGCTAAAGGAAAACCCGCAGTACCGTAGCCATGTGCTGACGGGAGAAGCCTCTATCCGCACTTATATCCAGCAACATCCGGGCATCATCCGGCAGACTCCTTCCAACAAGATCGTCACCGGCACCAACCCTGCACAAACACTCAGCGGCCCACCCTATATGATCCCCGTAGTAGTACACGTCATCAGCACCGGCGGCGCCGTCGGGACCATCTACAACCCCGCCGATGCCCAGATCCTGAGCGCCCTCGACTACCTCAATGCCGTCTACAACGGCAGCTACCAGGGCACCGTCGGCGCAGGCAACCTGGGGATACAATTCGTCCTGGCCCAACGCGATCCTGATTGTAATCCTACCAATGGCATCAACCGCATAAACGGGTCAGGCGTTGCAGGCTATGTCTCCGGCGGCGTCAATAGCGCCACCACCCTCGGCACCAACGAGATCAATATCAAAAATCTCAGCCGCTGGGACAATACACAATACTATAATATCTGGATCGTGAACAAGATCGACGGTAACGACGGCACCAACGGCCAGTTCATCGCCGGCTATGCCTATTTCCCCGGAGCGCCGTCAACCCTCGACGGCATCGTCATGCTGGCAACGCAAATGGTCAGCGGCCAGAAGACCCTGCCGCATGAGATGGGACACGCATTCAACCTCTATCACCCCTTCCAGGGATCGACCGACAAATCCCAATGCCCGGTCAACACCGACTGCACCAGCGATGGGGATCAGGTCTGCGATACGGATCCGATCTCGGAAAACATCAACTCCGGCACCGGTGTAGTCGACTTTACCTGCCGCACCGGCACCAACCCCTGCACCGGAACGGCCTACAGCACCAACACGGAGAGCAATTACATGAACTATACCAATTGCTATACCCTCTTCACCGCCGGCCAGGCGGCCAGGCTCCAGGCCTCCGCGACTGGCGCCGACCGCGTCGGACTAACAGCCTCCCTCGGCGGAACTCCTCCGGCTGCCGGTGGCTGCGCACCCAAGATAGACTTCGAGCTCACAGGTGACCAGGAAACAGAAACAACGGCTGCCACCACCGGCTGCCGGTCTTATAAAGATTATTCTTACAACATGGTCATCGGCGTCGCACCCTCTGCCGCGGCCACGGCGACTCTGACCGTCAGCTCCGGCACGGCCACGCAAGGACTGGACTTCGACCTCACCACCAACGGCAGCTTCACCTCGCCAAGCCAGCAGCTCAGCTTTCCCGCCGGTTCCACCACATCCCAGTCCTTCACCATCCGCGTATACGACGATGCCAGCGTCAACGGCACGAGAACGTTTACCCTGGGCTTCACCATCAACAACGGCGGTGGCAATGCCGTGGCCGGGGACGGACGACCTGCCTTCACCATGATCATCGATGACAATGATAAAGCACCCTATGGCCCCGTAAACACCACGGATTCCATCGGGCCCAACCAGGGCCCCATCCAAAGCCCCTTCGCAGCAGCCAGCGCCCAAAACAAAAGCCAGATCCTCTACTACGCCAGCGAGCTGACAGCCCAGGGGATCAAAGCCGGCAATCTCATAGGGCTGGCCTTCAATCTCATCAAAGCCAGCGCACCGGGCTTCGTCTACCAGGGTCTTAAGATAACCATGGGAAACACTACCCAGACCGCCGCCTTCAATGGCAGCGCTGTCAACGACGCCGGCTTCACCACCGTCTATAACGCCAACTATACTACAACCAATGGCTGGAATACTTTCTCCTTCACCACCCCCTTTACCATCTCCACCACTTCCTTCGTCTTCAAAACCGGCCCCCCAAAATCCACAACCACGATTCTGCTCGGTTTGAAACTCTCGATCCACCCCCTCATCCCAGCTATCTCCTCATAACTTGCTGTCTTAACAGGAAGAATACTATCCTCATATCTCCTCACCACATCCGGCGCAGACGTCAAATTCAGCAGCGCCAACGGCCCCTTCGAGACCGTATCGCGGTTCCTCGCCAACTGCCAATTAAAACACTGCCCAGTTTTGCTCGACGAAGAAAGACTTATCACGAGGGATGAAGAGAGGTCTGCGTCTTTCTCAGACCAAGCGTCCCCGGCGCCGAAAGGGTGGATTGTTGGCGGGGAGGCGAAGACGGAAGTATTTAGCAGGTAGGGGGCGACGAAGAGGGGGCGCCAGAGGACTTCTGTT
>JAMFRX010000211.1 GCA_026224995.1 Puia dinghuensis | reverse complement strand
TTGCTGCCGTCCTGGTAGTTGGCATTGTTCTTCGAGCTATGCTCGTTCTCGTCGAGCTGGAGCCAGAGATAGGTGAGCTCGTCCGGAGAGTTGTTGAAATAAGTGATCGTTTCCGAGCCGGTGAGGAGCTGTTTGTCCTCGTCCAGGTTACAGGTGATGTCGTAGTCGGCGCGCTGCTGCCAGTACTTGGGGCCGGGGGCGCCGCTGGCGGTGCGGTATTCGTTTGGCGTCGGAAGGATGGTGCCCAGCTCCTCGAATTTGTTGCCGTGATTGGAGGTTGGGTTGTTTTTGATGTCCTGCGCCAGCAATACACTGGTGGAGCAGAGACTTAAAAGGAAAATAAGCAGTTGCTTGTTCATGGTTGTGTGTTTATGGTAGATATACTAAGGCCAACGGTCGAAAGCCATTTTTAATGAAGCCAGCAGCACCAGCGCCGAGACGCCTCTAATCCACCAGATGCGGCGAATCCTTATCATCTGTACGAAAATAAAGGAAATTGCCAGGATAATGGCAACTACCAGCAATTGGGCGGCTTCGATGCCCAGGTTAAAGGCCAGCAAGGGTACCAGCAGGTTGTCGCCGCCGATGAGGCTGAGCAGGGAGTTGGCGAAAGCCAGGCCATGTATCAGCCCGAAAAAGAGGGCGAAAAAATAGATCAGCGGCAGGCGCGAAGGGTGTTCCACCTGTCCGGGCTTCTGCAGCAGGTTGTTGATCGTCGTTGCGACGATGGTCATAGGGATCAGGAACTCTATCCACCGGGTGGCGAAATGTACCAGGCCCAGGGCGCTCAGGGCCAGGGTGATCGAATGTCCCAGCGTAAAGGCCGTCACCAGCACGATGACCTTTTTCCAATCCCGGGTGAGATAGCGAAGGCAGAGGGCAGCCACGAAAAGGATATGATCCATGGCCTCCCAGGTGAGGATATGGTGGATGCCGATATCGAAATAGAGTTTAAAATCTTGCATTGTGCCGGGAAATTGTAAAATTATCCAGACTTTTGTAGCAGCGAAATTTACTTTTTAAATGGCGGCATCTTTATTTAAATGGTTCACCGTGGCGGCGATAAGCGTGTTTGGCACCTATTGGCACCCCCTGTACATCAGCGTTACGGAGATCAACCATAATCCCAAGGATAAGATATTGGAGATCAGCTGTAAGATCTTCACCAACGATCTGGAGACCGTGTTGGAGAAAATGACGAAAACGCGGGTAGACCTCAGCGTGCCGGCGGAGAAGGCGGCGGCGGACAAGGAGATCGAGGCTTATGTGGAGAAGCATTTGCTGCTCAAGGTGGATGGGAAGCCCGTGGTCCTTCATTTTGTGGGGAGCGAAAAAGAGAACGACGGCACCTGGTCTTATTTCCAGGTGAACGATGTCCCGGCGGTCAAGCGGATCGATGCTGTCGACGATCTGCTCTACGAGAGCTTCAGCCAGCAGATGAATATCCTGCATGTCACCGTGGGGGGCCAGCGGAAGAGCACCCGGCTGGATTGTCCTGAGGGGAATGCTTCCTTTCAATTTTAGTGGAGCGACTATTCTTCGTCGTCGGCCACGGCCTTTTGGAGGTCCTGGGACAGGGTCACCAGCACTTTGTCGATGCGTTGGGCGTCCATATCGACGATCTCGAAGGTGAAGCCGCGCCATTCCAGCTTTTCTCCGCTGCCGGGGATGTGTTCCAGCTCGCTGAGGATGAAGCCTGCCAGGGTATCGAAGTCGTTGTCACTATCTGTGAGCCAGTCTCCCTTGTGGAAGCGGGCGAGGAAGTCGTAGAAGGGGATCTGGGCGTCGACGAGGAAGGTGCCGTCTTCCCTTTCCTTGATCTCGTAGTCGGGAACATCCGGCTGGGCGATGTCCCCGATGATGGCTTCGAGGATGTCGTTGAGGGTGATGAGTCCAAGGAGGCTGCCGTATTCATCTACGATGAAGCAGCAATGGATCTTGGACTGCTTGAATTTTTCCAGCACCATATAGGCGGTATTGTTCTCCGGGACGAAGAGGGCCGAGGTCATGATATCTTTAAAGAGCACGTCGTCATCGGTGACATAGAGGTCTTTAATGGATACGATCCCTTTGATGTTGTCGATCTCGCCGTCGCAGATGGGATAGACGGAATGCGGTTCCCGGATGATCTTTTCCTTGATGGTCTCTTCGTTCTCGTGGAGGTCGAACCAGATGATATCGCTCCGGTGGGTCATCAGGGAGGTGATGTTGCGGTCGCCGAGGTGGAAGACGCGTTCGATGATCTCCTGTTCGGCCTCTGCGATGGTGCCTTGTTCGGTGCCTTCGTTGATGATGGCTTTGATCTCGTCTTCGGTGACGTTGCTGTCTTCCGACGGTTTGATCTGAAAGAACCTGAAGAACAGGTTGCTGGTGCCGTTGAGCAGCCATACTATGGGGTGGGTGATGAGCGACAGGGTCCTGACGGGTCGGGCTACGAGTCGGGCTATCTGTTCGGCCCGCAGCAAGGCGATGCGTTTGGGGATCAGCTCCCCGAAGATGATGGAAAGCAGGGTCACGAAGATCAGGATGAGGGCGGTGGAGATATTGGCGGCATAGTTGTGGAGATAAGGGATCTTTTCCAGGTAGGGCTGAAGGTCGGCGCTGAATTTCTCGCCGGAGTAGAAGCCTGTGAGGATGGCGATCAGGGTAATGCCTATCTGGGCCGTGGAGAGGAACAATTCCGGTTTCTCTGCCAGTTTCAGGGCCGAACGGGCTTTTTCATCGCCGTTGTCGGCCAGGTTCTCCAGGCGGCTTTTTCGTGCGGATACCAGGGCGATCTCTGCCATGACGAAGAGTCCGTTCAGAAAGATAAGGCACAATAAAATGATCATCTCAAGCATGGGATGGGTTAATTGGTTGTAAAGGAAGCGTGCCGACCTGCAACCTGAACAGGCGGCTGGTCGCCACACCGATCAGGGAGCCCAGCACCCCGCCGCAGAGGACGTCCAGTGGATAGTGAACGCCGACATAAACCTGTGCATAAGAGATGAGAAAAGCCCAGGGAAACACCAGCCACCACCAGGGGCTGGTATGTCGCAGGGTCCGGAATATAAAAAAGGCCATTGCGAAATGGTTACATGCATGTGAGGAGGTGAAGCTGGAGCTGACGGGGCAGTAGTTGGCGAGGAAGCGCATGGAATCCTCCCATAGCGGGTTGTGGCAGGGCCGCAGCCGGAAGACGAGGTGGCCTTTGATGAGGTTGCTGCTGATGAGGTCGCTGATGATGACGGTCATTGGCAGGTAAAGGGACCAGAGCCAGCCTTTTTTGCCAAAATTGAGGGTGGCGAACAGGAAAAGGAAGAGGTAGAGGGGGATCCATAATTCCGCTTCCCGCATAAAGAGTAAGGTATTGTCCAGAAACGGGCAGGTCCAGTCCTGGTTGATACGGGAAAAAAGCCAGTAGTCACCCTGCAAGATCTTGTGCAAAAACACCGGATGAGAGGGGCCTGCGTCGATTAACATCATGTTTTAATATAATTGATCTAATTTTATGCCCCTTTAAGAAAACGGACATGCTAAACAGATCAGCGGCAAATTTACCAAATATACCAAAAACGGTACTTTTTGTTTTTTCAACAGGCATTATTTTTTTGTTGATCATGAGCTTATTACGCCTTGCTTTGTTCCTGGCGTTCTCCACACAGGGCCATCGGTTCAGCGGCGTATTGCCTTCTTTCCTGCTCGGATTTCGGTTCGACCTACGGTATGTGGGCATCCTGGAGCTCCTTGTACTGATGGCGGGGAGCCTGCCTGTCATCGATCCTTTCCGTACGGATGCGGGCAGGAGGCTGGTGCTGTGGCTTATAGGGGTCGCCTCTTTTCTGCTTGTCTTCTTTTATACGGTGGATTTTGCGCATTACAGCTATTTATCGCAGCGGCTGAATGCCAGTGTCCTGAACTACCTCACCGATGCCGGTATCAGCACGACCATGGTTTGGCAGACATATCCTGTGATCCGGATGCTTCTGTTGCTGGTAGTTGGGACATGGGCTATCGGGAGGCTTGCGCGGTGGGCGTATAGCCGGATCCGGCAGGGGAAGCCGGCGGTGCAGGGAGCGGTGCGAAAGGCGCGGTCCGTGCGAATCGCCTGGTTCGTTGCTGTCTGGCTTTTGGTGGGGCTGGCGGTTTTCGGCCGGGTGGGGCAGTACCCGCTGCGTTGGAGCGATGCGTTCGGTCTGGGCAGCGATTACCAGGCCAATCTGTCGCTGAATCCCTTTCAATCCTTTTTCAGCAGCCTTAAATTCCGGCATAGCGTATATGATGAAGCGAAGGTAAAGGCCGCCGTGCCTGTATTGGCGCCTTATTTTGGATTTGGCGGCAGTGGTGTACATGCGGGTGGGGACTCGCTTTCGGGAGTGTTTGAGCGTCAGGTGCTGCCCAGGCAGGGTGCGTTCACCACGCATCCCAATGTGGTGGTGGTTATCTGTGAATCCTTTAGCGGGTATAAGAGCTCCATGTGGGGGAACCCGCTGAATACGACGCCTTTTTTCGACAGCCTTTGCCGGGGCGGGATCTTCTTCGATCATTGTTTTACGCCCAGCTATGGTACGGCGCGGGGTCTATGGGCTGTCATTACGGGTATTCCCGACGTGGCGCCGGCATATATGACCTCCAGCCGCAACCCGGCAGCAGTCGATCAGCATTCCATCATCAACGATTTTCAAGGGTACGACAAATATTATTTTTTGGGTGGCAGCACCAGCTGGGCCAATATCCGGGGGCTGCTCACCGATAATATCGGGGGGCTGCGCCTGTACGAGCAGGAGAATTACAGCTCGCCGAAGGTGGATGTCTGGGGTATCAGCGACAAGAACCTCTTCCTGGAGGCCAACAAAGTGCTGAAGAACGATGCTCAGCCCTTTTTTGCCGTGATCCAGACGGCGGATAACCATCGGCCTTATACCATTCCTGAAGAGGACCGGCAGACCTTTCATGGGGTGACGGCGCCTATGGATTCGCTCAGGCGTTATGGATTCAGCAGCAATGAAGAGATGAATGCTTTCCGGTATACCGATTTTGGGTATCGGACCTTTATCGAGGCCGCGTCGAAGGAAGCCTATTTCCGCAATACGATATTCCTGTTTGTCGGTGATCACGGCATTCCCGGCGATGCGGGGCCGCTTTTTCCCCGGGCGTGGACGGACCAGCGCCTTACGGCCGAGCATGTGCCGTTGCTGATCTGGGCTCCGGAAAATAAGCTGACGCCTGCGATGCCGCAGGGCCGACGGCTGAGCGGTATCTGTTCCCAGGTGGACGTCCTGCCCACTCTTGCCGGTCTTTGCGATCTGCCTTATCGCAATACGACCCTTGGGCGCGATCTTCTCGACACGGCGCGGTATGGGGGAAAGGAGATGGCCTTCATCTATGATCCGGACCAGGCCTATATCGGGGTGGTGCGAGGAGATTATTTTTATCGCCGGCAGCTGACGACGGGCAAGGAAGAAATGGTCTCCGTGGTGGGGAATACGCCTACGCCTGCTGCGGTGATGAAGGGGCCGGTGAAGCGACAGATGGAGCAGCTGTCGGATGGATTGTATGAAGCCGCGCGATATCTATTGCTGACGAATAAGAAGAAAGGGGGGCAATAGTCCCGTCAGCTTTTTTCGGCGATGATGAGCAGGCGCGGCGAATGTTTGCTGTCGTAAGATCCCAATGCGTAGTCTCCATAGAGCTGCCGGATGCGCAGGCCGTTTGGGGTAAAGAGCTTTTCGAAATCTTCGGGTGAAAGCACCGCTACCTTTTCGGTGAACTGCAGCGGTTGGGCTATCGTTTGATCGCTTATTACCATTTTTTTGTAGAAATGTTTGCCGTCGCACCAGCGGGTTATCGTGTAGGTGGTCCCTCCGATGGTCTTTATTTCGTTGGGGACGAGATGTTCCTGTGCGTAGGGCGCGTTCAGGTAGTCCAGCACGAAGACGCCACCGGGTTTCAGGGCCGTGCTGACCATGCGGACGGCGTTCATGTGCTCCCTATGGGTTTCGAAATAGCCGAAGCTGGTGAAGAAATTAAACGCGTAGTGAAAGCAATTGCTGCAGAGCTGCCGGCGCATATCGTGCACATAGAAATGGAGGTGGTCGTTCTCGAAGGTGCGGGCGAATGCGATGCTTTCCGGCGCGAGGTCGATCCCAGTGGTGTCGAATCCATGCGCGGCCAGGATGCGGGCATGCCGTCCTCTTCCGCAGGCCACGTCAAGCAGGATGGAACCTGTCGGGGGCTTTAGGAGGGACAGAAGGCGATCGATGAAATCGGCTGCTTCTTTATCGTTGCGTTCGAAATAGAGCTTATGATAATAGGGGGAATCGAACCATTCCCGGAACCAATCGCGGACTATGGGGCTGGAGACCGGGGAACCTTCTGCCGATGCTAATGCCATGGGGATATTGCTTTCGGTAAAATTAGGAGCAAAAGCCTTTCGGGGAGTTTATAGGAAACCTTATTTTTGCAGACTTGGGATGAGCCGAGCGCTCACTTATCATCTTTAAAACGAGTTTCTGTGGCATTGATCAAGAGTATTTCGGGCATCAGGGGTACGATAGGGGGAAAGCCGGGGGAAACCCTCTCTCCGCTGGACGTTGTGAAATTTACTGCTGCTTATGGCAGCCGTATCCTGCAAAATGGCGGGAAGAAGGTCGTGATCGGCCGGGATGCGCGAATCAGCGGGGAAATGATCAATGCGTTGGTGGTGAGTACTTTGAGGGGAATGGGACTGGATGTCATCGATCTGGGTCTTTCCACTACTCCGACGGTCGAGCTGGCGGTGACAGGCGAGAAGGCCGCGGGTGGCATCATTCTGACTGCCAGCCACAATCCTAAGGAATGGAATGCACTGAAATTATTGAATGCCAGCGGCGAGTTCATCAGCGCCGCGGAAGGGGCTGCCATCCTGGAAAAAGTGCAGAAAGAGGATTTTGTCTTCGCCCCTGTGGACAAGCTTGGAGGGTATACGCAAACGGATGCATGGCTACAGCGGCATGTGGATGCGATCGTGAACTATGCGCTTGTGGATGTTGCCGCCATCCGGGAGAGGGGCTATAAGATCGTTGTAGACGCCGTTAATTCGACGGGGGCCGTATTTGTTCCCGCCTTGTTGAAGGCGCTGGGTATGGCCGAGGTGATTGTGATCAACGAGGAGGTGAACGGCAAGTTTGCGCACAATCCGGAACCCTTACCGGAGAATCTGGTTGGGCTGAGCGCTGCGGTACAGAAGTCGAAGGCCGATCTTGGCATTGCCGTGGACCCGGATGTGGACCGGCTTTGTTTTGTCTGCGAGGATGGAAGCATGTTCGGGGAAGAGTATACGCTGGTTGCGGTTGCCGACTATGTGCTGAGCAAGCGGCCGGGCAATACGGTCAGCAATATGAGCAGCACCAAGGCGCTCAAGGAGATCACCATCCGTCGCGGCGGCGAGTATTATCCTTCGGCCGTCGGCGAGGTCAACGTCGTCAATGTGATGCGGTCGGTGAATGCCGTGATCGGCGGCGAGGGCAATGGCGGCATCATCGTTCCCGACTTTCACTATGGCCGGGATGCGTTGATCGGCATCGGGCTTTTCCTGAGCGCGCTTTCCCATCATAAGAACGGGATGAAATCCTTCAGGACGAAATATCCAGACTACTTTATCTCCAAGAATAAGATAGAGCTCCGTTCAGGGATAGATGTGGGGGTCATTCTGGAGAAGATAAAGAAGAAATACAAGAATCATCCCGTTAATAGCGAAGACGGGCTGAAGATAGAATTTGACAATGACTGGGTGCATCTGCGTTCTTCGAATACCGAGCCCATTATCCGCATTTATGCGGAAAGCAATTTCGAGACGACTGCGAATAATATCGCGCTCCGGCTGATGCAGGATATCAAGGAGGCGATCGCGCCCTGATGGAATTTTAGTTTATCTTTGCCCCCGCTATGGAAAGAATCTACTTCGACAATGCGGCAACGACTTCCCTGGACCCCCTGGTGCTGGAAGCGATGATGCCTTATCTTACGGAAAGGTTCGGTAATCCCAGTTCCATTTATTCCTATGGC